>JAZUMX010000333.1:0-4902 GCA_045603865.1 Thermoguttaceae bacterium | reverse complement strand
TATTCCGGATAGCCGTAGCTTTGACCCAGATAAGCTGTTTCTGGATAGTCTGCGTCAGCGTATCCGGGATATCCGATTGGTACGAATGTATCAAAGCCGGAAGATGCCGCGCGAACCATTTTCATTCTCTGGAACGTACGGGAGACGTATTCCTGAGAAATCCACATCTGGTTTGCCGTTGTTGCGGAAACCGTGTACGGATTGAGCTGGTTTAAGGCTGCGTCGCGGTCTGAAGTCGCGTTGATTTTGTTGTACAAAGACGTCATGGCGGTGTTGCCTTCGTTGACGCCGTTGACGATAACCTGTTCAATCGGGTTGTGAGTTGTTGTACGAGCTTTGAGGCTGATGTTCAACAAACCATCGTTGTAAGTCAGGCTGTCAATGTCGAACGCTGCGGAGTTGTCCAAAAGAATCTTGAAGTAATTCTCATTGGTTCCGCTGTCGTAAACGATGTATTCCGTTCCTCCGACAAGGGGAGCTGCCTTTTTGGCGACTTGGTTGAGTTCAGAACCGCTGCCGGAACCGTATCCGTAGATGCCGTCTTCCGCTTCAAGAGTAATTTTAAGCCCTTCGCCGGAACGGTATCCGGAAAGCGTCAATGTTGTCATGTCAGCAGTGTCGCTTTTAATCGCTGAGGTGGCGTCAGTATTGAAAATGAGTTTTCCGCCGACGTTCAATCCGGGGAGACCGGCAGAGCTGGTTCCTTCTGTCATATCCATGACGATGCCGTTGCCAGAGGTGAACTTGGCGTCGTCGGTTATGTTGAAGGTTCCGTCTTTGATGTATGTTTTGCCAGTTCCGGTTTGGGTCAGATTGCCGTCCAGCGTTCCGCCGTTGTATCCGTACAGAGCGGCGCTGGTTGCCAGATCGGCTTCCAATACGGTGTTGCGATTGATGGCGATGTTTCCGGGATCGCTGACTTTTTTGAACTTAACCGTATAAGGATTGGTTGACGTCGATTCGCTGCCCGCCTGAATTGAAAGGGTTTTGTTGTTGAGGTTGACGTTGTCAATTGTCAGCGTCCCGTTTCCAACAAAGTTCGATGCATTGATCAGTTTTACTGAGCCAGAACCGCTTGTCGAAACGTTGGCAACGCCATAACTTTCAATTCCAGCATTGACGTTCAATGTGTTATTGCCCAAATTGACAGTACTGGCAGAAGAAGAAGTTGAACCGCCTGCCAAAGCCAAACCGTTAACCGTTTCGTCTGTTCCAAGCGTCCAGGAGCTATTCTTGTTAACCTGAACGTTTACCATGGAACCGTCGGCGGTTGACAGCTGCGCTGTTGAACCAGTAGCAAAATTACCGGAAAGGACTCCGTCTTCGCTGCCGAAGGCAAGCGTTCCATCGTTGTTTTTATTGGACTTGTAAGTAATGCCTGTTCCGAATGAGTCTGGATTGGTAAGCGTGAGCGTCTTCCCATCGTTGATGACAACGGTTCCGGTATTGCCGGAGGTCGTCTGAACGCTTGCAAGTTCGCTGTCCACGGCTACGGTCATCGTCGTACCGTTGAGAACGATGTCAACGTCGTTTAAAACCGCGTCTTCGTCGAGAGTAAAGTCTGAATTGAACTGCAGCATACCGCTGGAAACCTTCCCCAGCGTTGACCCGCTTTCCGAAATGATGTGTTTTTTATTGTTGAGGAGTATCGTTCCGTTGTTGGTAATCGTCTGAACGGTTGCCGAGGAAGCAGACCCCATTTTGAGAGTTCCGGTTTCGCTGATAACAACGGCGTTGTTGGCGTTAATGGCGTCAACGGCGTTGATTGTCAAAACGCCGCGAACAATGTTGACCGCTCCGCTGAAGTCCGAGTTGGCAACGTTCAAAGCCGTTTCCGCGCTTAGAGAGCTTCGATTAATATTAAGCGCCTGTCCGCCGGAAATAGCCGCGTTGACGTTGATGGTTCCCAGGTCGGTCGATTCGCTCGACGAGCCGAAGGTCAGCTCGTTTCCGGCTGTAATCGTAATTCCAGTTCCGTTCAATTTAGTCGTTTTGCCAGAACCGTTGATTGTATAAATTGACGCATCGTTATTGACGACAAACGCGGCGGAAATGGGAAGTTCAGAAAGAACGGACGTTCCGTTCAGGTCAATTCTGACCGGACCGGAAGGCGACGAGCCGCCGACGAACGTGTACGTAACGGAGCCGGGATTGGATGACAGCGTCAGACCTGAGGACGGAATGTCTTCTCCGAAGGCAAACGCCGGAGTCAACGCTAACGGCGCTGCGGCGGCAATTGTCGCCAGCAGTCGCCATAGTTGGCGGAGTGGGAATTGTGTCATAATTTTTTACCTCTGTATGATTTGGATATGATTGGATTTAATCTAAAGCAACGAATAGCGAAAAAAACGTTATAACGCCTGTTTTTAGGCGTTTTAATCGGTGTTTTTTCTTTCGCGTTGTTACGCGGCTTCTTGCTTCTCAGAGGGATAGTAGTAAATTCAAACAAAAAAATCAAGAGCAGTTTTTAGGGAGTAGGGAATAGGGAGTAGGGAATAGGGAGGCAATAGGCAGTAGGCAATAGGACGCAAGCGCTGCACTCAGTGGTTAGTGGTTAGGTCGCAAGCGTTCATCTAACTTACCACTTACCACTAACTACTGCCTCTTGCCTGTTGCCTTTCCTAATCTCTCTTGATTTATAAATAGAAAATCGCTAATATCCTAAACGGTACACTGTAAAATGACCTATTATGCGTAATTACGCTTTGCGCCAATTTTTAATCGTCAATTATTAATTCATGTTACGTTTCCCGACAACCCGAATTGCTTTAATCGCAGCAATAACGTTTGTTATTGCTGCTTCGGGATGTCGTATGGTTCAAAGAACGAACGTGAAATCTTTGGAGGCGGCGCAGAAGTACTTTTCTCAGGCGGATTCTGCCATGAGAGGCGGGAATCGGGACGAGGCGGAATCGTTGGCGCGTCAGGCTTTGCAAAGGAATCCGGGGTCTGACGAGTCCAGAATCCTCTATGCAAGAACTCTTTGGGATAAAGGCGACAAACAGGGCGCGATAAACGTTTTGTATCCAGCGTCGCTTCGACCGGACGCTTCAGCTGATATCCTGCTGGAAATAAGCCATATGTTCCTGGCGATGTCGGACTTGACAAACGCCCGGTATTCGATTGGAAAATGCGTTATGAAATACCCGACCAACCCGGATATCTGGCGTCTGCGGGCGCGGTATTTTGAACAGAAGGGAAATCCGGAACAGGCGTGGGCGGACTTGCACCACTCGCTTTCTCTGGACAGCTCTCAGCACAGCGTTCGTCTGGAACTGGCGCGATCGTATTTGAAGAACAATCAGCCGCAGCGGGCGCTGGAGTCGACGCATTACGTTCTTTCCAACGCGCCGACAGGGGACGAACCGCTCGACGCGTTTGTAATTGAGGGCGAAGCGTTCTATGCGTTGGAACGATTTGCTCAGGCGGAAGACAGTTTTAAAGTTGTGGTCAGCCGCGCCCCGACCAATCCAGACGCCTATTTTTACCTGGCGAGCGTTCAGGAAAAATTGGGCAAGTATTCTGACGCGCTTGCCACCGCCGACGTCGGTCTGAGATTGCAGCCCAATCACGCCGGCTGCCGCGACGTCGTCAATACGATTAGAACCGCTCAACAGAATCAGACGATTCGATAAATTCTGAATTGGCAATTGACGCAACCGTCAGACGAGCTGAGCTGGGAAACCCGTAGATATACGATCTATTATTAACGTAGCAAAAGACTTTTTTAACTATATCCCGGGTACTGACGTTCCCGACTTGCCTTAAGTTCTCTATTTTATAATTCCGCTCCGTATTTTTTCTCGCCCCCTGTTGACATCTAACAAATTCTTCGTATCATCGTATTATATATAGTAACGTAAAAAGTTGAGAATGTCGAGAATTGCCGATGACGTCAGCTTTTACGCTTGGCTATTATTTCTTCTGAATCCTTTATGCAGGAAGTGTTATTATGAACCGTTTTTTTATCGCCGCCATGATGGCGCTGGTTACTATGCCGATGTTTGCTCAAGACGTTCTTGAACCGGATTTCCCGGTTATTGAACCCCCGATGATTTTCGTCCCGCCGTCTCGTATGAAAGATCTCAAGCCCGTTGAACTGACCGGCTATGAGACTTCTGTTCGCGTTACCGGATTCGTCTGCCAGACGGAAATTACGATGACGTTTTACAATCCCAACCGGATTCAGCTGGCTGGCGATTTGGTATTCCCGCTTCCGGAAGGCGTTACGGTTTCCGGATACGCTCTGGATATTGAAGGGGCGATGGTTGACGCTGTCGCGGTAACGAAAGAAAAAGCTCGCGTTACGCTGGAAAAGGAAATGCGCCGCGGCGCCGACCCCGGCATTGTAGAACGTCAGCGCGGCAACCAGTTCAAAACCCGCATTTTCCCGCTCCCGGCTCAGGGAACTCGAACAGTTAAAATCAAGTACGTAACAACAGCGGAGTTTGACACGGAAAAAGGCGTTGCCGTTTATCGTCAACCGGTTCGTCTGGCTAAACCGGTAAAGAATTTTGCTATGACGGTTGACGTAATTCGTCCGGTAGAAAAGCCAACTCTCGTTTCCGGCGATATGGGAGAACTCAATTTCGGAACGTGGTCTGACGGCTTGCGGGCGGAAGTCAAAAAGGAAAACTTCCAGACCGATAAAGACGTCGTTCTGGAAATTCCGCTGGCAGATGCTCAAACGGTTCGCGTTGAAAAGTCAGAAGACGGTTTTACGTACTTCGCCATTGCTGCCAGTTTAAAACCCGAGGCGCAGAAAGCGGCTGAGGAAAAAGCGGCTGTTAAAAACGTCGCGATTTATTGGGACTGCTCCGGTTCTCGTTCCGTAACGGGCAGAGCAGGGGAACAAACCAAAGAACTGGCGTTTGCTGCAGCGTGGCTGAAAGCCAATAATAT
>JAZUMX010000332.1:0-3289 GCA_045603865.1 Thermoguttaceae bacterium | reverse complement strand
CAATCCCCAAACCGGAACAAACGCTTCCTGAACCGTCCTTGGGAGAAGAAATTCTTGAAGGTCTTGGATTGAATGAACCAGATGAACCTGATAACGAACCTGACGCTGCGTCCCGCTTTTGGGATTGGCTGTCGTGGATTGCAATCTGGACTATCGTCATCCTGCCGTGGGCGGTTATTATCTGGCTGTTTGCAATAAAACGAGTTTTGACTGTCTGCATCAACAGACCGGAAAGCGATTCTTCAAATTTAACAGCGTCACATAATCATGCAGATTAAAAATCGAATAAAAGAACTCATTTACGTCAAGGCGAAAGACCTCGTTCCGAACCCCAAAAACTGGCGAACTCACCCAGACAGTCAGAAAGACGCGCTCAAGGGAGTTTTAGCGGAAATTGGCTATGCCGACGCGCTGTTGGCTCGCAAAACCGACGACGGGAAATACATGCTCATCGACGGGCATTTAAGAGCGGAAACGACGCCGGATCAGGACGTCCCGGTTCTCGTCGTCGACCTGGACGAAAAGGAAGCGGACAAACTTCTGGCGTTGCTGGACCCGCTTTCCGCCATGGCGGGAACGGACGAGGAATTGCTCAGAGAATTAACAGCCAACCTCGAAACGCAAAACGAAGCCGTTCGGAATCTGGTCGATTCCATGCTGGAAAACAACGCTCAGCCGCTGGACGACCTTGAGAACGAACTCAAAACGCCGGACGAAGTCGCCGTCCCGGAACTGTTTCAGATTCTTATTGTCTGTAACGGAGAAGAGGAGCAGAAAGAACTCTTCGAACGGTTCCAGCAGGAAGGCCTCAACTGTAAATTATTGAATTTGTAAATTGAATTCGTAACAATCCATGAATTTCACGCTTGAATGTCCGATTTACGACTCGTTTCGGATTCATCAAATAGAGGGCATGTTCGACGTCCCGTTACAAAAAAAGGCGCTGCAGCGCTTTGAACTGGACGACCCGCCGACGCTGTCGGAGGACTGGCAAATAGGGCTTATTGTCGGTCCGTCGGGCAGCGGGAAAAGCTCCGTTGCCCGGCGGGTATACGGCGACTCGCTGTTCACCGGGTTCAACTGGCCGGAATCGCAGTCGGTTCTGGACGCCTTCCCGGAGAAGATGCCGATCAAAGAAATCATCCGTCTGTTCAATACGGTCGGATTCAGCTCTCCGCCCAGCTGGATTAAGCCGTATTCGATACTTTCCAACGGCGAGAAGTTTCGCTGCGACCTGGCAATCGCGCTGGCTCTGGGAGAGTCTTCGGACGAAAATACGCCCCTGCTGGTTTTTGACGAGTTTACGTCGGTCGTTGACCGCACCGTCGCGATGGCGTCCTGCGTCGCGCTGGCAAAGAATATTCGATCCGGTCTGATTAAACGCCGATTCTTGGCTGTTACATGTCATTACGACACGGCAAAATGGCTCGAGGCGGACTGGGTTTTAGACATGGCTGACGGTCGGCTGGAACGGAGGCGTCTTCGGCGCGAGCCAATCAAGTTCGATGTCATTCGTTGCAAAAACTCGGCTTGGGAGTTGTTTAAGAAACATCATTATTTAAGCGGCAGCCTGTCCCCGATGTCGATTTCGTACATGGCGATTCTGGACGACAAACCCGTCGGATTCGCCGCTGTCCTGCCGCTGATCGGTCAGAAGAATCGAAAGCGCTTTACGCGCCTGGTCGTTCTTCCGGACTACCAAGGGCTTGGAATCGGTATGAAGATGACTGAAGCGGTCGCCAACATTTATCGTTCCGCCGGAACGCGAATCAACCTCACCGCCAGTCACCCGTGCGTGGTTGGACACTGCAAACACAGCCCCTTGTGGCGCGCTGTCGGCGTCAAGCAGACGGGATCAAAACGAATCGACAACTTTTGCAAAGGGTACAAATCCTCGATGGGCAGAGCCGTTGTCAGCTTTGAGTATGTCGGGTAACGAGAACTTCACATTTCTTAGAACAATTAGTGCTGTCAAACAAAATTTGATTCATTTGACGGATAATAAATTCTGCTATTCATGAAACCTATTTCAGAAATCAAACAACGAGAAATACTGGCGCTGCTGTCGGTAGGATGTTCCAGAAGGACGGCGGCGCGTTACGTAAACTGCACTCAAAAGGCGATTGACGAACTGGCGCAAAAAGATCCTGGCTTTGCCGAAAAGCTGCGCCGGGCGGAAGCAACCATGGAAATCGAGTCCATTAAAAACATGTTCAACGCTGCCAAGCAGGAAAAGAACTGGCGCGCGTCCGCCTGGTTGCTGGAACGGAAATCGCCGCAGGAATTCCTCAAAAAGAAACCGGACGTCATTCCCGCCGGGCTGCTCGATACGCTGTTGAACAGGATTGTAACGCTTTTAATTGAGGAGTGCCCCGCCGCCGTTCAGCGTAAAGGACTGCTCAAAAAGCTCGACGTGATTCGCATGGAAACGATTGCCGCGCTGGGCGAAGACGACAAGAAATAATTTTTAGCGTTACAGAATTCCCTTTCAGATGGACGTTGACTATTGCTTTTCCCTGCTGGCTCTCAAACTGAGAAGCAAACTCATTGCCGCTCATCGACTCAAGCGACAAAGCGAGAGAAAAGTTGAAACCAATCAGCCGCTTCTGGAATGGGGACGTCAATACCTTCCTGATCACTTTGCTCTGCCACCGTCGATTATGCACCAATGGCTGGGCAAAAAGCTGGACGAGATGTCCGTCCAAACGGGTCGTCGGCTCAACGTTTTAGGTCCGCGCGGAGGCGCGAAATCAACCCTGGGAACGTTGGCATTCCCTCTCCGAATGGCGTTGGAAGGGAAAGCGAAATACATTTGGATTCTGTCCGACACGCTCCGACAGGCGCAAACGCACCTCAACAACGTCAAACAGGAACTGGAAACCAATTATCGTTTGAAAAGGGCGTATCCCGAAGCGACAAAGAAGGGACGCCGCTGGACGCAATCGACGCTCACGCTGGGCAAGGGCTGCGTCATCGAAGCCTTTGGAACAGGGCAGAAGCTCCGCGGACGCCGTCACGGCGCGATTCGTCCAGACCTGATTATCGGAGACGACCTGCAAAACGACACGCACATTTTCAACGCTGCCGCAAGAGAAAAGTCGCTGTCCTGGTTTGAGGGAACCGTTATGAAAGCCGGCAACAGCAGAACGAATTTTCTGTGCCTGTCGACCGCGTTACATCCAGACGCCATCGCGCTGCGGCTGACTCGAAATCCCGGATGGAGCAGTCGAACGTTTTCCTCGATCATGCGCTGGCCGAAAAACATGACGCTTTGGGAACAGTGGGAAGA
>JAZUMX010000331.1:0-6243 GCA_045603865.1 Thermoguttaceae bacterium | reverse complement strand
AAACTCTTATATCCTTTGGTAATTTTCCTATTCTCAATAAAAATGACGATACTTTAGCTGCTGTAACATTTAACCTGTACAATCCCAATTATTTAATATCTAAAATTAATTCTAATAATAGTTTAGAAGATGCAAAGTATTTATCACTTGTAACCCTTAAGAAATGCACAGGCGCGTCTTCTTTATTTTTTCATTATCGACAAATTCCTCTAAAATTTATATCGGAAGCTCGTTTATTTTTTTATATTCCAGAAGAATTATCTTTACGTCTCGAAGCGTTTATCGAAATCAAAAAAGTCATAGATTCTTTGTATTATAAACCAGATACACTACTTAACACGCGAGCCAATTATTTAGCTGAAAGAATCGTATATCCCATTTTGAAAAAAATTTTGAAAAAACATAATACACCTATACGAATTTTAGATTTAGGTGGAGGATCTGGTTTATTAACTGCCAAAATAATAGAAAGAATCTCAAAACTACACCCTGATTTGTTACAAGATGATTCTATCGAATGGTATTTGTTAGATGGAACTGATTTTACGAGTTCCACTATTTTTAATCGAAAAATTATATGTAGAAAAATTTTAAAATTTCAATATATTCAATCAGATTTTCGTACTTGGTCGTTAGAAAATAGTTCCGACATCAAAAAATACGATTTAATTTTTTGTTTTCGGATAATTAATACTGCTAGCGTAGTAAGTATCGAAAAGACAAGCGATGATTTATTAATCAAAAAAATGCTACCTGCGGATTTTAGTAAAACCGCCTGGATTTTAGATCTAACAGGTTATAGTTTAATAGACAATCATCATCTAATCGTTTCTAAATCTCGAGTACGTTTACACGGCGGATTTACTTATAAACAAATTTCAAATACTCAATATTATAGAACGCTTTACTGTATCAAACATCAGGCTATTTTTCCGCCCTCAGAAATATATTATCCTTTTCGTAAAGTAAATTTAAACAAATTATTCGGTACTTCAAAAAAAAGCCTATTGGAGGTCTTGTGTAAAATTGGGAATTATGTTATTATAGAAGACGTAGATTTAGATTATAGAGATTTATTAGAACATTTTCATCAGTTTAATCTAAATCTTGTGGTGCGCGATTTAACATCCACTTTGAAACTAACATCCAGCCATCTTTTTTGTATCTCCGAAACGTTTTCATGAACAGCCCCCGGGTCGAGTATATAACTCGCAAATCTGCAGTTTTATCAACGTCTTCGATGGATTGTTTGTCGGACGTGTCGACAATTAATTTGACTGTAGGCTGCGCTCACGGATGCCTGTACTGCTATACTCAAGGTTACAGTTCTTATCCGGGAAACAACGTTGTTCAGGTTTACGACTCGCTTCCACAAAAGTTAGAAAACGAACTGAACAAAAAACGACGATTGCCGAGCCGCGTCTATTTCAGCCCGTCTTCGGACTTGTTTCAGCCAATAGACGGGTTAGCTGACGTAACGCGGCAAATTCTGAATATTCTTTTGGAACGTCAAATTGAGGTGGCGTTTCTCACAAAAGGACGAATTCCGGATTCCGTTTGGTCTGTTCTGGAAAAGCGTCCTCACCTTGTTTTTGCTCAAGTCGGTTTGATTACCACGAACGACGCAATTCGTCAAATTTTTGAACCGAATGCAGCGCCGGTAGACGTACGGCTTTCGCAAATTAAGCGTTTGGCTGACAGCAACATCAAAACCACGGTTCGACTGGATCCCATACTTCCGGGTTTAACGGATTCCGATGAGGAATTCGATCGTTTGTGTAAGGCGGTTTCTCCGTCTGTTCGTTCTATCGCGGCAAGCGTCTTGTTTCTTCGACCTGTAATCTATCGTTTAATGAAAAGCCGTCTCGAACAGAGTTCGATTCCTTCGGGTCTTCAAACCCAAATTGAAGAAATGTTCTCTATATATAGCCATACCGAAAGAATTCAGATTCGCGCTCGAAACAGTATAATAAATTCCACGCCAGTTGAGCTGCGGCGTTCTATCTATGAGCGTTTAACGCAGCGCGCTTCCCTATACGGCTTGAACGTCCATATTTGCGGCTGTAAAAATCCGGACTTGTCCTCTCAGCGTTGTTTAATAGCAGGGTCGTGTAGCAAAGAAACGGCGTCTACTCCAACGCTGTTTAGTTTAGAAGACGATTTATTACGTAAATAGTCAGTTTCTAAAAGTTAAAAATCGCTTATCCTCATTCCTAACTTCTAATTCAACAACGCTAAATTTCAATACAAATCTTCTGAGATATTTATCAGCGTCTTTTCAGAATCAAGTTCCTGAGACTTCGGCTGGACGGTAAGGCGTCCCATTTCCCAGGCGATAAGAATTGCAATGACAATTGCCGCAGCGCCGTCGGCGATGGCGTATGCGCTCCAGCAGCCTGTAATCGACCAGAAATGCGGCAAAATCAACAGCAGCGGCGTGAGGAATCCGAGTCGGCGCATAATCGTCAGGCAGATAGAAAAGCCGGGGCGGCCGATCGCCTGAAAATACGAGACGCTGACAATCTGGTATCCGGAAGTCGCCATCATGAGCAGGCAGATTCTCAGCGCAGGAACGCCGTCGTTGAGCAGATGCTGATGTTCTTCCGTAAGAAACAGACTCATCACAGCATGAGGAAATAGCATGATAATCGCAAAACCAATCGTCGAAATTACGGTTGCGCCGACAATCGCCCCGCCAAACGCCTGACGAACGCGTCCCCACTGCTCTGCGCCGTAATTGTATCCGATAATCGGCTGTGCGCCTTGTGACAGCCCCGTGATGAGCATAAACACAATTAATGAAATGCGAATCACAACGCCCATGATCGCGACCGCGTCCTGACCGCCGAAATGGCTGAGCTGATAGTTTAGAACCGCCGCCTGAATGCACGCCGTCGCCTGCATCGTCCACGGCGCCAAACCGATTCGCAGTATCGGCAAAACCGTTCTCTTTCTCAGACGAAGCGTATTCCAATGAAATCGGAGAAGACTCTTCTTTGTGAAGAAAAATCCCATGACCCAAACCGCCAGAATCAGGTTGGAAATGGCAACCGACAGCCCTGCCCCGACGGCTCCCCACTGGAGCCAAACGATAAACAGCCAGTTGAGCGCCACCGACGACAGCGCAACCGTTATGACAGAGTTCATCGCCACGCGCGGGTTTCCTTCTGCCCGGATGATGTTGTTAAACCCAAATCCGAGATTGGCGAAAATCGAGCTGGCGACGGTAATAAACGTGTACGTCCACGCCATATTGAAAACTTCGCCCTGCGCGCCGGACAATCTCAGCAGCGGAGCAAGGAAGATAAGCTGGAGGATTATTTCCGCTGAGCAGAGAGTCAGCGTCAGAATCAGAGCGTTTCCCATCGTCTCTTCCGCCTCCTGATGGGATTTCTTTCCTAATCGGAGAGATACCAAAGCCGCCGAACCGATGCCGACCAGAGTCCCAAACGCTATCGTGATTACCTGAAACGGCGTTGCGTATTGAACCGCCGCGACTGCGTCCGGTCCCAGAACTCGCCCCAGAAAAATCCCCGTTATTATGTTTGTAACGCCCTGCACCGCCATTCCAATCATAGCTGGAATGCAGTATTTCCAAAGCAAACGGTAGACGGACTCTTCTTCAAACGGAGACACGGGGGAGGGAGGCAGTAGGCAGTAGGCAATAGGCAGTAGTTAGGAAACTCTCGCAACTCGCCACTCGCAACTAAAAAATATAAGCCCTGCTGAGGAGTAGCAGGGCTTGATTTGTACAAAGCAATCCGAAAATGTTAAAGAACGCTGTCTTTACATCCCTTCCATGGGTAATTTCCAAATTGCCGTTAAACCTGGATTATTCAGAGAATGCCTCCATGAGTTCGAATTGGCGTAGCGTGGCTTGGTTGATCCAAAAGCCAGAAACGCTGCCATTCGTCGCGAACCAGACGGAGGTTTTCTGATGTATTAATCAATTCGCCTGTACGCTGTTTCGGATCGCCGCTGTATGCAGGAATAATGCAACCGGTGGAGCCCAATAATGTAAAACTCAATACCAATAACAGGATAATCTTGCGCATAATCTGTTTCTCCTCTTGTGAGATGAAGCGCGTTTATGTCTTCTCGGTTTTACCTGTGGACTAACAATTCCACAGGACTTAAAACCCATAAATGTTTTAACTACTCTGTTATTATCGGCTGATCTATTATTGTTCTCCAGTAAAAATTTAACGTTTTTCCGTTTTTTATAATAGGTATGTGGGATGAAAATCCAGAAGCGGTTATTCCGCTATTTGTTTTTTTGGACTTTTGCTTCCATACCCTTGCCAGCTTTGAAGGAAATGACCTGCTTCTCCGGCGACTGAACGGATTCGCCCGTTTTAGGGTTTCGGGCTTTGTGAGCTCGTCGAGTGCGAACTTCAAAAACGCCAAAGTTTCGAAGTTCAATGCGTCCTTCCTGAGCCAACGTTTCGCCAATCGCTTCGAACGTCATCTGGACTACGTCTTTTACTTTGAACTGTGGCAAATCGGTTTTGTCCGAAATTATTCGAACAATGTCTTTCTTGGTCATAACAAATTTCCTCTTTTCTTAAAACGAAAGATCTTAACGGACAAAAATTACTCTATAAAAAGCGTTCTCAATTCGTCTGTTTATTTAGAACGCATTGTTTTACTACACTCGCGACAGATAGTCGGGATTAAAAAAGGTTATTTTAATGAAATTTCCGTATATTAAAACAATATAATTTTAGTACGGCTTTGAAGAATTGCCAGTTCATTCCGAATATCATTTTGCCATATAAATTACATTTATTATCAATTATAATACTAATTCTTTGAAAAAATCAAGGGTTTAGACCAGTTTTTTTGAAAAAATAGTAAAAAAATAATTAAAACAGCTTTTACTGTTACTCAAACGTCATTTTAGGAGTTATAATTAACCCATCGTTAATAATTTAAGCATTTTACAATAGACGTTAGTGAGAATACGTTCATTTTACGACGTAAAAACGCTCTATTTTAACACTAAACCACACCATTTAATCATGAAAATTCCCCCTATGCCATCGAAACAAGTTTTGGATTTGTACTATCTGGACGCGCGATGTCAGCTTTTGGAAGTTGCCGCGCTGCTGGATCGCGTTGACCGCGGCGACGTCAGCGCCGTTGCCGACGACGGACGCCTTCAACGGCTTCGCGCTGCAATCGACGTTCTCAACTCGCCGCAGGATCAGCCCAATCGAGCTGAACAGCTTCTCAACCTGTTTTCCTAAGTTGACTAATTGTTGTTTTTTTACTAACTCAGTTTAACATCCAACCTGTTTTCCAGACAATAATATTATGTATTTAATTCAACCGCATTATCACGCAATCGCGCGCACTACTCAAGATTACGAACGCATGGCTCAAAGCGGCGTTGTCGCCTGCGCTGAACCCGCATTTTGGGCGGGCTTCGATCGAAAGTATCCAGAAACGTTCATTGACTACTTTCGCCAGATTAGCGAATTTGAACCAACACGCGCCGCTCAGTACGGAATCGATCATTATTGCTGGGTTGCTGTCAACCCGAAAGAGGCGGACAACCCGGAACTGTCCAACGAAGTTCTCAAGGCGATGCCGGAATTCTTTAAGAAACCAACCGTCTTGGGAATTGGTGAAACGGGTCTTAACAAGTCGTCCAAAAACGAATGCGATATCTTTATGCGTCAGGTTGAACTGGCTATCGAGTACGACCAGCTTCTTCTGATTCACACGCCACACCTGGCGGACAAGATTGTCGGGACGAAGCTCATTCTCGATATGCTTCGGGAACTGCCTGTTAACCCGGACAAAGTCTGGATTGACCACGTCGAGGAACACACCATTCGCGCCTGTAAAGACGCCGGGTACTGGGTCGGGTTCACGCTCTATCCGATTACCAAATGTTCAGCCAACCGCGCCTGCGATATGCTGGAAATGTACGGCACAGACCGAACGCTCATCAACTCGTCCGCCGACTGGGGACCCAGCGACCCGTTTACCTTGCAGGAATGCGTTCAGCAGTTCAAACGCCGTGGACGTTCAGAAGCCGAAGCCCTGGAAATTTTCTATAACAACCCCTGCTGTTTCCTGGGTCAGAACCCCAAGTTCAAGCACAAGCCGATTCGGATCGTTGAAGAGAATTAGCAATTAGCAATTAGCAATTTGCAATTAGCAATTTCGCAAGCTCTGGTCTAAGGTTGTTTGCAGGTCATCCGCACACGGATTTTACGGATTAGACGGATTTTC
>JAZUMX010000330.1:0-10715 GCA_045603865.1 Thermoguttaceae bacterium | reverse complement strand
TCTGAACGCCCAGAATTCTGGACGATGATTTGAACTCTCGCAGTTTCATAATAACTTTTTCAGCTTTTTCTGTAACATTTACGCTGACGTCAACGCCGCCAAATCGTGCGGCGTCCGCCATTTGAAGAATCGAACGCGCCTCGTTGAGAACGTTGTCGTCATTGCAGCCGTCCTGACGCAGCAAACGAATCACGTCGTCAGTCGTTAAACCGGCTGAGGGAACGTTTTGCCTGTCGGCGGCGTAGACGGTAATCGCCTTGACGACAGCGTCCAACCGGTCGGCGGGGTTGTTCAAAGATTTTGCCTGACGAATCGCTGACAGCGCGTTAGCGGCGGCGTGACGGCGTCTGACCTGAACCGGACTTGATTTCATCATTCTGACGAGCAGTACGACAACCAGCAATGCGATAAACGAAGAGTAAACAATTCCATTGATCCAAAGAAACGCCGAAGGCGACTTCATCAAATTGAATCGGGATTCGCGAAGCAGATTGACGTCTGAAATGTTGGCGTGAATGCCTCCAAGGCTTGTTTTCCAGTTCTGATCAGACGAACCGTTTCCAGCGTTGGGAACGGTCGGCGCAGACATCAGCAGCGTCGTCCCCTTTTCCACCGTCAGGGGAAGTGGATCTGTTTTCATCTGGAAATATTCTCCGGTTTCGACGTTGAAAAATGACGCAGTAATTGCAGGAATCTGCTTGATTTTGTCGTTTAGAGGACGCATTGACCAACTGAACTCCATCTGCCCGTCGGTGAGTTTATCCGTTGCTTCGTAAATTTTGAAATTGTCGGCAAAAGCGGGAATGGATTCCAGCTTGGGCGCAGTCATATCTTCAAAAGACCCGGCGCCGCGAACGCGAAGCGTCAAAGTAATCGGATCGCCAACCTTGACTTTATCCGGCGTGGCAGACGCTGTCATGTCAAACAGACCAACGGCGTTGATGTAATCGCCCGGACGTCCTTTTACCGGCGGCGGAACGACTTTGACGGCAATCGCTTTGGCGTTGGCGAAAAGCGTTTCGCCCTGAAGCTGACCGTTTTCAAAGCCAACAGCCAGGTCGCCCTGAAAGCTAACCGGTCCAAACTGGTACGTTCCGGTTTTTCGAGCGGTAAAACGTCTGACAAAATCGAACTGCCAATATTTCGTTTCCGTCCCATTTGCGTCTGGAAGCGTAACTTCCTTTGGTTTTGGCATGAATGTTAAAAACGACTGTTTACGCGGTCGAATTCCGAATCCAAAATCGAAATCGTCCATCAGATCAAAGGCGGACATCGCCTTTCTGTAGTCGTTAATAGAAAATCCGCCTGAAGAGCTTTGATACTCTCCCAGCCAGACGCTAACGTCCGACGGCGTTGACAATCCATCGGAAAGGCTATCCATCGCCCACGGGATTTTCAGTCGTACAGGATTCTGCTGAACGGACAGCGGGTTACGATTGGAATTAGGCTCCGGAATCGCCTTGACCCAAATTCGAAGTACGACCTCAAAATTTTGCATCGGATACACTGGGGCTTCCGAAACGTCTTTCCCGTTTGCTCTAGCCAGGATTTTCATGATAATATAATCCTGCGCGTCCGCTGATTTTACTGTTAACGTTCCCCCGCCAGCTGTCAGCTGCCGCCCTTCGGTTTCAAATTCAAGTTTCGGCAGTTGAAGATCGCCCGTTTTATTGGGAACGAGTTGATACATATAGATGTGCTTTCGTTGGCTGTTGTCAATACGCTTGCCGTTAACAATAATTATGCTGGTAGAATTCTGGGGATGGTCGCCGAGTTCGACCAGTTGAAAATCGTCGTTCATTTCCACCTTCGGTTTAACCGGCTCGGCGTCAATGAGCGTTACAACCCAGTCGATAGTTTGACCTTCATAGACGGACTTCCCAATCTGCTGTCCGTCAATAGACATAACAGACTGCGTCGACGGCTCGCCCGCCATCGCCAGCGTCGGAAATAATAACGTCAGTATTGTCAACGATAAAAACGTATGTATGAATCTCATGATATGTTTAGGGAATGGGGAATGGGGAGTAGGGAGTAGGCGGTTGTGATGTTAAATCAAAGCGACCAACGGGAGCGGATATTGACTCTCGCGCGGAAGCGCGGTTTGGGAACGGCGCCTCGCCGCCTAATCCCTATTCCCTATTATTTTACCAATCTTTTTCAACTTTGTCAGGGGGGTTGAGCAATTTTCGAAGCTGGGCTTCCAGTTTCTTCCTTTCATCCTGACGAGCCTGAACGCGGCGCATCAGACCGTGCGCCTGCGCGTCGGTCAATTCCTCGTCGTTTTGCTGAGCCTGCTGCGCCTCTTGCTGCTGAGCTTCCTGCTCATCCTGCTGACCCTCCTGTTCGTCCTGTTGAGCCTCCTGTTCGTCTTTCTGCTCTTCCTCCTCAGACTTCTTATCCTGTTCGGACTCGTTTTGCTCGTCCTGATTCTGCTGATCTTGCTTGTCCTGGTCTTGCTGATCTTGCTTGTCTTGATCCTGCTTGTCCTGATTCTGCTGATCTTTATTTTGATTCTGTTTGTCTTTGTTCTGTTGATCTTTGTTTTGCTGATCCTGATTCTGTTGATCCTGGTTTTGCTGGTCTTGATTCTGCTGGGAATCGTCTTTGATAATCTCTTCCAGCAAACGGAGCGCTTCTTTCTGCGATTCCAGAGCGTCTTCCAGCTTCGACGCCTTTAAGTCGTTGGCGGCGTACTGAACCAGCGGAGGAATCGACGGGCCGAGTTCAACCGCCTTTTTGCACATGTTACGCAGTTTCTGAATCTGCTGATCCTGCGGATTGGCGGAATTCGGGTCAACGGCGGCGTCTTCCGGATTCTGCAGCGCGTCCAGAGCGTCTTGAAGATTCTCGGCGTTGTCCTGCAGCTTTAACTTTGAACCGTCGTCGTCCTTTTTAGTCGCTTTTTCCGGCGGAAGCTGCTGCAGCATCGCCTCGGCTTTGGGAACGATTGTCTGCGTCCACGGAAGAATCGCTTTCTGCTTGAACACGTTCTCGTCCCGCTCTATTTGTAACAGTTTTTCGTCAGCTGGGCAGGCGCTCTGTTTCTCGGTCTTTTCCGCATCCACTTCCTTTTTGGACGCGTTCTTTTTGATTTCCTTCTCGGTATATTTGATAAGCTCTTTTTGCTCTTTGATGGCTCTGGCAATCATCTCTTGCAAAGGAGACATGACCAGATAGATGTTGTCAAGCGTCTGGACGCTCGCTGCCAGGGAATCCGCCGCGCCCTTGGAATCTTTGCTGTACAGCTTATCAGCCGATTGCTCAATTGCGGACTGCGAGTCTTTAACCCACTGTTCAATCACCGGCTTAACCTGTTCCAGCTGCGCCTGCTGCTCCGGGGTAAGAACGGGCGGCTGCGGCGCGGGCTGACCCGGCTGCGCCTGAGCTGCGGCGGCTTCCTGACCTGACAGCGCCTTGAAAGTTTTGTCCTGAAGAAGCTCTGCTTTCTTAATCGAATCCGACAACTGTTCAGCAGTCTGGAAGTACTCCTGTCTCGTTACAAGAGAATCGTCCTTCAAACCGAGTCGAGAGCTTTTCGCCTTCGCCTTGAGAAGTTCCTCCTCCACCTCGACAGCGTACTGCAACGCGGTTTTCTTTTCTGCGTCCTTTCTCAAATCGGCGTCTTTCCAGGCGTCTTCCCATTCGCGGCTGACGGTCAGAATTCGTTCCAGCTTCTCTTTCGCATCGGGATAGTCCGGCTGCGCGTCCAGGACGGCTCGAAACTGTTCCGCTGCGCGATTGACGTTAGAGCGAATCTTTTTCCGGACGGAATCCTCAACAGCTTTGGGATCCGACCCGGATTCCTGATTGGCAATTTGAGCGTACAGACACCCCAGGTCGTATTTCGCCCGGAGAGCCATCGCGTCGTCTGCCGACCCGGCAACGACCAGGTACGCTTCTTTTGCTTTCTCAAACTGTCCGGCTTTATCCAGACACCGCGCCAGATTGTACTGACAGATTGTCAAGTCCTTCTTTTGAGCGTTTGGATTCTTCTGTGACGTCATCGAGTCTATAATCTTCTGATACTTCTCCGCCGCCTGAGTAAAATGACCCGTCTGGTAATCGTTTTGAGCGGACGCCATCGTCGGAACCGATTCCGCCTGTAACGCCTGGGGCGAAGCCAGCAAAACGAACAGCAGAATTAACGTCAATGGAGCGCTCAGCGCTGACTGTCGGTTTTCGTTTTTCACTTCCCGCCTCTCGTTATTCGTCTCTTGTTTTTCGTTTCTTGTAACGCGTTTCTCGTTTATCAAAACATACACGATTAAGAAGAACATTCCCGCCGCTAAAAACCACTGGTACTGTTCTCGATAGCGGATTCGTTCCTCAACGCCGTCTGTACCGTGCTTGAGTTTGCTCAGCGTGTCTTTGTAAACCTGTCCTAAATCGTAGTTCTTTGTTCCCGCTGGAATGTAAACGCCGGACCCCGCCAGCGCGATTTGCTGCAAAAGCCCTTCGTCTGCCTTACTGAACACTTCCTGACCGGCTTTGTCTTTCAGGTACGACTTGTTACGCCCTTCGACAACGGGAATTCTGGCTCCCTCTTTGGCGTCGCCAATCGACATCGTAAAGACGCGCATCTTCTTTGCCGCCGCGGCAGTCGCCGCCTCAACCGGCAACGACTCGTGATCTTCGCCGTCAGTAATCAACAGCATCGCCTGATCCCGGTCTGTACGTTCCGGCATGGACTCCATCGCCAGACGAATCGCGTCGCCCATGAGCGTGCCGCCTCGCGGAGCGGACTGCGTATCGATATCTTTGAGCGTTCGTTTGAAAAAGCCCTGATCCGTCGTCAGCGGGACTTTCAAAAGCGGCTTTCCCGCAAAGACGATAAGACCGACGCGTTCTCCCTTGAGTTCCTTGAGCAAGTCGAGACAGTCCGCCTTCGCCTTTTCCAACCGGCTGGGCATGACGTCCTGAGCGTCCATGGACTTTGGGACGTCCAGAAGAATAAACATGTCGGCGCCGCGCCGCTGAACCTGTTCATAATAGACGCCGAAGCGCGGACGCGCCAGAGCGACAATAAAAAACGTTATCGCCAAAAGCAGACACAGCGTTTTGAACACCGCGCGGCCGCCGGACAGTTTGGGCGCCAGACGCTTTTGAGCGTCTTGATCGATAAACCTGTCCAACGCCTTTTTGCGGCTGCGATAGGAATAATACGCCAGAGCGACTATTATCGGCTCAAGCCAAATTAACGACAGAATTCCCGGATTCTCCCAGTTCATTTTTCCCGATTATACTCCTTACGGAAGCGATCTGAATCGCGTGGTTGTTAGTAACACGTACGCCAAAATCAAAATCAGGCTTGCCCACAGAGGAACGGGATACCATTCTTTGTAATGCGTGTACATCTGCCCTTCAATTTTGGACTTCTCAAGTTTGTCAATCGCCTGATACACCTGTTCCAGAGCCTTGGTCGATTTCGCGTTGAAATAAACGCCGCCAGTCTCTTTGGCGATATTTTTAAGCGTCTGTTCGTCCAGACGCATAATTCCCTTTTGCATGATAACGCGACCGTTGGAAAGCATCGTCGGGACGTCCGTCATCCCGTTGGAGCCGATTCCGATAGTATAAACCTTTATACCATACTTTTTCGCCAGAGCGGTTCCCTGTTCCGGGGTCAGCTCGCCAGCCGTCTGCTCGCCATCGGACAGGAAAATCATGATCTTGGATTTCTCTTCTGCGTTCCGCAGACGTTCCACACCTTCCGCCAGGGCGTCGCCGATGGCGGTGCTGTTTTCTTCCTGAACCAGATGTTCATTGAGCAATCGCCCCCGGTCGTCGTAAATCGGATCGGAGATGTTGACTTCGTTCAAAACGCTGATTAACGCGTCGTGATCCAGCGTCAGCGGACAGCGGTCTTCCGCATAGCCGCCGAAAGAAATCAAACCGATGTTGTCGTTAGGACGCCCTTCCAGAACGCCGTCTCCGAGGACGAATCGCTTGAAAACGTCTTTAATCGCTTCCAGACGATTGACCTGGCGACCGTTAACTTTGAAGTCCAGAGCGCGCATTGACCCGCTTCTGTCCACGACCATTTCAATAGCGATGCCTTCCGTCTGAACGCGAAATTCTTCTTCTCCCTGACGCGGCCGCGCCAAGGCGACAATCGCGCAAACGCCAGCCAAAAACAAAACCAGCGGCAAAAGGCGCTTGATTCTTAAGGCAAACGTTACCGGCAAATCGCGCAGCGAGCTGACGTCAGGAAACAAAATCGCCGATCTGCTTTGCCGTCGTTTCCCAAACGGGAACGCAAACGACAACACCGCGATAGTCCACGGAATAAGCAGTAAAAGCCACAGCGGCGAATGAAATTCAAAATTCATGATATTATGTTGATATTATGAGTTGCGAAAAGATGAAAGGCGGTAACGGAGCGACCAACGGGAGCGGAGTTACGCAGTTCGCCGAAGGCGAACCGTTAAGCTTGAACCCGTTTTACGTTCGCCTAACGGCGAATGCGTAATTCCGTTCGCTAACGCTCACTTCATTACCGCCTTCCATCATCCGTCACTCCTAACTCTTCTCCCTCTTGCTTCTCTTCCATCTCAATACATATAAACGCCTCGGCGTTATGGATTGCCGTGTTGATTCCCGCTTCGCCAGGATCGTGTTGAGCAAACTTGACCATGTCCGCCGACTCCAAAAAATGCTTTAGCCGAATCCGCTCGACGTCGGAAAAGACGTTCCCCTGACTGATCTTGTAAAGGAATTCCTCAGTCGTCAGTTCCGGAGCGTTGATCAGCGTCGTGCGTTCGATAAACTCTCGGACGATGCCTGTCAGTTCCACGTAAAACATTTTCACGTCGCGATGAGCCAACCCGGATTCCAGCAGGGCTTTCATGCGTTCCATCGCCAGTTCGTACGGAGATTTTGGCTTTTCCGATTTGGACGATTTCTTTCGTTTGAAAAACGCCGACCAAATCATGACAATCACAATTAACGCCGCCAAAGAGGCGATTATATACGGCAAGAGATTCTTTTTGACGTCAAGGAGAGAATTTTCAGATCCCATTCCCTTGAGATTGTCCTCGCTTTTAGCAACCTTGGAAACAACCTTGACGTTAAACGGTTTGACTTCAGCGCAGCCCGGTTTGCCGGACTTGTCCTGATAATAGACGGGAAACGCAGGGACGACCTGATCGCCCAATTTCGTCGGACGCAGCGTCAGGCGAATTTCGTGCGTTGTTGGGCTGGTCTGAAGCGTTTCCGACGCTGCTATTGTCCAGGCGCCCCATTTTTTCGGAATCGGAGCTGACGGAAGAGCATACCCTTCCGGGACGTTGACTTTAATCGTCCATTTGACGTCCGTAGCCAGCGTTACATTTTCCAGCGGCGACGCAGACGACTCTACCGACACCGCGGTCGGAGCCGCGTTCTTTTCGGCTTTGGGAGCGTCTTGCGCCTTGCCAGCCGACTCAAACGCCAGCAGAGCTAGTATAAGCCATAACGACAGTATATAGTTAATTTTCATAATAATCTCAAGGGATTGTGAGTTAGGAGTGAGAAGTGAGGAGTGAGGAGTTACGCAAGCGCATCACAAAATCTTCTCGCAACTCGCTACTCGCAACTCGCAACTTCTTAATGCCTAATCCTTCTCTCCCTCATATCGAAAAATATTCGCAGTTCGTCAACGGAGTCGGACTGCGTATCGAGTTTTAATTGATCGACTTTCGAGCGGCGAAGGCGGTCGTTGATTTGTTCGTCACGCTGTTTCGCGTTTTGAGCGAACAGAGCGCGAACCTTGGGCGAGCGGGCGTCGAGTTCAATCAGCTCTCCCGTCTCAGCGTCTTCTAGAGTTATAAACCCAACGTCGGGAATTTCGTACTCGCGGGGATCGTTAACTCTCAGCGCCACCAAATCGTGACGTCTGTTAGCGCCCATGAGGGCCCGCTGGGACAAGTCGCCGTCGAGGTCGGAAATGAGAAACGCGACAGCGCGGCGTTTCAAAACCTTGGTCATGAACTCCAGCGCGGCGGACAGGTTCGTTTGACGCCGAACCGGTTCAATCGTAACCAGCTTCTGAATCATCGACAGAATATACGACTTCCCCTTTCTGGGCGGGATGTATTCGATAACGTCGTCGGCAAAGGTAATCATGCCGATTTTGTCGTTGTTTTTCAACGCGGAAAACATCAGCACCGCCGCGATTTCCGTCATGGCGTCGAGCTTCGATTTGTTCGCCGACCCGAAAATTCCGGACGCGGAAACGTCAACGAGGAACATAATCGTCAGCTCGCGTTCTTCGCAGTAGCGTTTAATAAACGGCTCGCCAGACCGCGCTGTTACATTCCAGTCGATATCGCGAATGTCGTCGCCGGGCTGATACTGACGCACTTCGTCAAACTCCATGCCGCGGCCGCGAAACACGCTTTTGTACTGTCCCGCCAGTAAATCGTCAACCCGTCGATTGGCAACAATCTGCAATCGACGGACTTTCTCTGCGGTAATCCCTATTGAGGACAAAGCGGACGGATTTGTATTATTATCGTTCATAGTTGCGAATCAGCTTTTAGCTTCTAGCTGCTAGCCTCTAGCTTTTTGTTTTTCGCTTCTAGCTTTAAATGTTAACGCTAAGAACCGCTAGCAACAAAGCTAATAGCTAAAAGCTAGCAGCTAGCGGCTTTTCAATAACTATTCCCTAAAATCACGGAACTGGCACCGCCTGAAGCACGGCGTCAATAATATTCTCCGACGTCAAGCCTTCCGCCTCTGCTTCGTACGTTGGAATTATACGATGGCGCAGAACGTCGTAAGCGATGTCTTTAACGTCTTGCGGCGTTACAAAGCCGCGGCCGTTGAGAAACGCTTCCGCTCTGGCGGCAATAGCCAGGTAAATTGTCGCACGCGGAGATCCTCCGTATTCGATAAGGGGCTTGAGCTTCTTCAGGTCGTAATCTTCCGGATTTCGCGTCGCCTGAACAATCGAGAGAATGTAGCGTTTGATCTGGTCGTCAATATAGAGCTGTTCGACCGTCTTTTTCATGGAAAGAATGTCCGCCTCGGACAGCACCGGAGACGTCGTCGGGGCGACCGCGCCCAACGCCTGATTGAGAACCTGCATTTCCTCGTCCGGCTTGGGATACGTGATTTTCACCTTGAGCATGAATCGGTCAAGCTGGGCTTCCGGCAGCGGATACGTGCCTTCCTGCTCAATCGGGTTTTGCGTTGCCATAACCAAAAACAGATCGTCCAGCTTATAGGTGGAATCGCCGATGGTTACCTGCTTTTCCTGCATCGCTTCCAGCAAAGCGGACTGGACTTTAGACGGCGCGCGGTTGATTTCATCCGCCAAAATAAAGTTAGAGAAAATCGGACCCTTTCGGGTTTGGAAGTCGCCAGTTCCGGGAACGTAGATCATCGTTCCCAACAGGTCGGCGGGAAGAAGGTCAGGGGTAAACTGAATTCTCTGGAATTTAGAGTCCAGAGCCTGCGCCAAGGCTTTGATTGCCGTCGTTTTTGCCAACCCGGGAACGCCTTCCAGAAGGATGTGCCCTCCGGTCAGCAGCCCGATTAAAAGGCGGTCAACCATTGTCTTTTGACCAATAAGAACTTTGCCAATTTCCTGCCTCAGCAGCGTAAGTCTCTCAGCCTGCTGAGAAACCTGAATGTTAATCGATTGAATGTCGAAACTCATAATATAAACTTGTAAATTAACCGTTGATTCTTTAACGACTGACAATCAGTCAAACTCGTCATAATTATATTATACCCTCCAACAGGCAATTTGGTTCGCAAATTTTTTTAAAGAACAAAAATATGACGAGCGCCAGTCCGCTACGCCTTGACTTTATTCTTAATTGCGGTACAATATATATTCAAAATGTATTATTATACCCTTTCAGGGTTGGACTCAGGAGCGAAACTATATGACTAACGCTGAACGCGCCGCCGTGTTAAAACGGATGGTTACCGTATTAAAAAAGAACTTCAAAGTAGAGCGTATGGAAGCGGAGCGTACGCCGATTGAACAGCTTATCTACTCGATTTGCCTGGAAAACGCCTCGTTTTCCGCGGCGGACGACGTCTATAACGCTTTGACGCACAACTATTTTGACTGGAATGAAGTTCGCGTTTCCAGTTCTCGCGAGCTGGCGGAAACGATGAAAAATCTTCCCGAACCGGCTCAAACTGGGCTTCGTCTGAAGCGGATTCTGCATTACATCTTTGATCAGAAATACGCTTTTGATATTGACGAAATCAAAAAGATGAGCGTTAAGGCGTTCAATGAATACGTTGCCAAAATGGAAAACGTAACGCCGTTCAATTCCGCTTACGTAATGATGACCGTCATGGGACGGCACGCTATTCCCGTTTCCTCCGGTGAATTTGAAGTCCTGGACATTCTCGGTCTGATTGATAAAAAAGACCGGGAAAAGAATTCTGTTCCGTGGCTCGAACGCGTCATTGAAAAGAAAAAGGCGAATGAATTCTTCTCGCTGCTTCATCAGTTGGCGGCGTTGTACGTGAAGAATCCTTACGGACGCAAAGTCATGGAGATTCTCGTCGCTATCGACCCGAAATGCAAGGATAACATTCCCAAGCGCCGCAAGAGCGATGAAGAAGTTCAACCAACTCTTCCGGAATTGACTTCGCCGGCGACGGCTGTGGAATCTAAACCTGAACCGGAAGTCAAGACTCAGCCCGAAGCTAAACCTGCCGATAAACCGGAAGCAAGTCGGATCGTAGCCATGTCGTTCTGTGAGCCA
>JAZUMX010000329.1:0-4331 GCA_045603865.1 Thermoguttaceae bacterium | reverse complement strand
CCGTAGAGGTTGTCGAACTTGCTCTTTGTAACGGAGTCGTTGACGTTGATCGCTGGGATGAGCAGTTCGCCTTTGGCTTCCATCTGATAAAGACGGTGAACGCCTGTGGTCGTTTCTTCGGTAATTCCGCGAATTCCCTTTGCCAGTTCCGGATACTTTTTGTGAATCATGAGCGTCAAGTCGCCGCCATCGTCGAGAATCATGTTTAGCGGCTGACCGTCTTTGAAGTACAGCGTCTGCTCGATGCACCAGTCGTAATCCGCGTCTGTTTCGCCCTTCCAGGCGTAGACGGGAACGCCCGCCGCGGCGATAGCGGCAGCAGCGTGATCTTGCGTTGAGAACTTGTTGCAGGACGACCATTGAACTTCAGCGCCCAGCTCGACCAGCGTTTCAATCAGAACGGCGGTTTGAATTGTCATGTGCAGACAGCCGGCAATGCGCGCTCCCTTGAGCGGCTTTTTCGGTCCGTACTTTTTACGCATAGCCATCAGACCTGGCATTTCTTTTTCAGCGAGGATGATTTCTTTGCGACCCCAGTCGGCAAGTTTAATATCAGCAACCTTGTACGCCGGTTTTTTGGCGGCTTTAGCTTTCGCCATTGAGTATTCTCCTGTGAATTCAAAAAGGAAATTGAGCGTGGAAGGAACGTCTGGATTCCAAATCCGTCTTTCCAAATCCGTCTAAAAAGACGCGCGTTCCCCCCGAACCGCGAAATATTATTATTTTATTTGGAATAATATAGCGAAATTTTAATTTTTTGCAATAGGGGCTTTAAACGCGCGCTCCTCATTCTCTTTCCTTTTTTGTGCATTCAGGATTTGAAAGCGCCCTCTTTTTACTCTTATGTTTTACCCTCTTGTAGTTAATTCCCAAAATGATATACTGAATAATATTATTGGCAAAAAACATACTTTTTTTATAAGAGGAAAAACATGCAAGACGATCTTGCCTATCGATATTTCGCATTTATCAGTTACAGCAGCAAGGATAAAAAGACTGCAGAGAATATCCATAATCATATTGAAGCCTATCGGCTGCCAGCGTTGCTTCGGAATGAACTTGAGGCAACCACTGGAAGCAAGTATCCCCAACGCGTCCGCCCGCTGTTTCGGGATATGACGGATCTATCCGCCGGTTTGTTGGGAAAATCGATTCTCCGAGAGTTGGAAGATTCCCGTTTCCTGCTTGTGATTTGCAGTCCTGAAAGCGCGCAGTCCGAGTGGGTTAATCAGGAAGTTGAGAATTTCATTCTCATGGGGCGGTTTGAAAGAATCATTCCGTATATCATAAAAGGCAGCCCAAACAGCGGCGACCCCGCAACGGAATGTTTTCCGCCCATCCTTCGCAGAAACCGGGAATTTATCAACTATTCTCACTTCACGCCCGAAGAAAACGAGGAACGTCAAGCAAAACTTCACGCCATTCTGGACGATGTTCACGACGAATTGAAAGGAGTTTCGCGGTCCGACGAAGGGGTTAGAACTTCTCTGCTGAAAGTGATTGCGAGGATGCTGAATGTCAGCCCGGATACGCTCATCCAGCGAGACAAACAGCGTCAAAAGAAGATAGTTTTATGGTCGTCAATTACCGTAGCGCTCTTCATGTTTTTGAGCGTCAGTGTTGGATTCTGGGCTTGGAATCGCTTTTATCGGGTTCATGTTGGTTATTATGCGGACTACGTAGAGTATTGGGGCGTTCCAGAGGGTATTTTCCCGTTGTCTCCCGAACAAAGGGCGCACAGAAAAAGCCATTACCGTATTTATTCTCAGAACCGAAAAGTCTTGCGGCTGGAACACGTAAACTCTGCCGGAGTTCCGATTCCTGTAGATAATTCAGAATCCAAAGATCGCCCGATGATCGCTGTTTATCCCATCTACAAAGACGGTCAGTTGGTTCAAAGGGATTCTTTGGACAACAACGGCAAGGTAATTATGTCGAACCTTTATTCAGGCAACAAAATGCAGAAGGTGGAATTTCGATCTTTTGCCAACGACGACACCGCTTCTTCCTCGGTCTTGACCAATGTTACCTCGCTGGCGAATTCTCTTCTCGATCCATCTCAAGAAGGAAAGCGCGGCGAAATTGGAAATATGCGTCTTGAGCGGGATGTTGAGGGACGTGTAACAAAAGAATTGTTTCAGAAAGGCAGCTATGACGTTCCCGTAACCGATGAGCAGGGAATTGCCGGTTTCGACTATATCCGGGATAATTATGGCCGCGTTATCGTAAAAATTTATCTTGATCAGGACGGATTGCCGCGCCCGGACAAACGGGGCGTCGCCTTTTGCGTTTACAAATATGATCTGGATGGAAATCTGGCTGATATTTCATATTTCGATCAAAACAATAATCTCATACCGAATGAATTTGGATGGATGCGCTCAATCCGAACGTTTGACAAATATGGAAACGTCGTCACGGAGAGCTTCGTAGACGCTCAGGAGTTAAGTCTGGAAAATAACGGTATAGCGTATATCGTTTATCAATATGACGATCGGGGAAACAGAATCGAAAAGTCTTTTTTGAACAAGGCTAAAAAGCCTTGTCTGAATAGCGATGATTTCGCAAAAATTACGTTAAAATATGACGAACGAGGAAATCAAACCGAAGCCGCTTTTTTTGACAATAATGGAAAGCCTTGCCTTAATATTGATGGTTTCGCAAAAATTACGTATAAATATGACGAACGCGGAAATCAAACCGAGGCGGCTTTTTTCAATATAGACGGCAAGCCATGCGTAAACAAAAACGGCTCCGCTAAAAATATATGGAAATATGACGAACGAGGAAATCTGATCGAACAGGCGTTTTGGGATATCAATGGCAAACCGTTTAAGACCGAGAACGGTTTCGCTAAAGTTACGTGGAAATTTGACGAGCGAGATAATCTGACTGAAGAAGCGTATTTTGATACGGACAACAAGCCTTGCTTATGCAAAAACGGTTACGCTAAAATTACGTGGAAATATGACGAACGAGGAAATCGAACCGAACAGACGTATTTCGACGCGGACAACAAGCCTTGCTTATCTAAAGGCGGTTTCGCTAAAGTTACGTGGAAGTATGACGGACAAGGAAATCAAATCGAACAGGCGTTTTGGGGCGTTGACGGCAAGCCGTATAACAGCGAGGAAAAGGTCGTAAAAATTACTTGGGAATATGATGAACGAGGAAATCTGACTGAAGAAACATTTTTCGACATTAACGACAAACCTTGCATATCTAAAGACGATTACTCAAGAAAATCCTGGAGATATAGCGATCGAGGAAATCTGACTGAAGTAGCATTCTATGATATTGACGGCAAACCTTGTCTGTGTAAAGATGGAATTGCTAAAATCGAGCTGAAATATGACGACCTGTATAACGAACCTCAAATGTGTTATTTCGATTTGGACGGCAACGCCTGTCTGCCGAAGAATCGTAAAAACGACGACGTTGTTCAATACTATGACGAACATGGCAATATAACAGAAGAGTTCTTTTTGGACAGTGAAGATCGACAGTGTCTGCCTAAAGACGGCGTTAAAAAGGCTATTCAGAAATATGACAATCGCTGGAATATAATCGAAACCGTTTATTGCGAAATGGACGGCGCGCCGCGTCTGTGTAAAAGCGGTTATGCTAAAGCCATGACAAAATATGACGAAAATGGAAAGATGACTGAAGAGGATTATTTCGGCATTGATGGAAAGCCTTGTCTGCATAACGACGGTTACGCTAAACTTTCCATGAAATTTGACGAGCGTGGAAACGCAATTGAAGAGGCTTATTTCGGCATTGACGGTCAGCCTTGTCTTCATAACGACGGATTTGCTAAAATGACGTCGAAATATGACGAACGCGGAAACAGAATCGAAAGAGTTGTATTCGGCATTGACGGCAAACCGTGTCTTTGCAAAGAGGGATTTGCAAAAATGACGATGAAATATGATGATCGAGGAAACAGAATTGAATTGGCTGTTTTTGACGTGGACGACAAACCATGTCGGTTTAACGACGATTTCTCAAGAATTACAATGAAATACGACGAACGAGGCATTGCAATTCAAAGGAATTTTTACGATGTCGACGGCAATGCATATCTGGCAAAGAATACCGATGACGACATCGTTCGATATCGCGATGAACACGGCAATATAACTGAAGAGGTCTTTTATGATAGCGATGGTCGGGAATGTCCGCCTGAAGACGGAGTTAATAAGATTATTCGGAAATTTGACAATCAATGGAATATAATCGAAATCGTTTGTTGCGAGTTGAACGGCAAGCTTCGTCTGTGCAGCGACGGCTTTGCTCAGTTCATCCTGAAATATGACGAACGAGGAAAT
>JAZUMX010000328.1:0-4989 GCA_045603865.1 Thermoguttaceae bacterium | reverse complement strand
CTACAAATACACAAGCTAATGGCTAGTATCTAATAGCTAGCAGCTTACAAACTAACCCCTGTTTCCTAACCGTCAAGGTTCTCTTTTTCGGAAGAATTGTCCGAATAAATTCTCTTTTTGGAAAAATTTTGCCGGAGAGGGTTCCATTTATATAAAAATCATATTATAATAGAGTTGAATTGTCAGGGTGCAGTTTTGCTGTTCGTTGCTGGCAAATGCGTACGTATATGATTTGCATTAGACAAATAAAATATACAGATAACAACAAATCCATTTTGAAAATCGTTTGGGAGAAAGTAAAATGACTTGCATTCGAAGTTTGTTTTTCGGTCTTCTCTCCGCATTGATTCTCAGCGGGTTGACATTCAACGCTGCCTCGGCTGCGCCCAACGGCGCCAAAGCCAACGTCGAATCCGTTGAACTGTTCCAGGGAATCAAAGACGGCAAGATTGACGCCAAGATTGTGTTTAAAAATCGCAAAAGCGCCGTTGTTTCCGTTGAAAACAAAACGAAACAGCCGCTCAACGTTGTTATGCCTGAAGTAGCGGGAGCCGTTCCGGTTCTGGCTCAGATGGGCGGCGGCGCTGACGAAGGCGGTTTGCAAGGCATGATGGAAGACATGCAAGGCGGCGGTGGCGGCGGCGGTATGTTCCGCGTCGCTCCGGAAAAAATCGTTCGCCGAGACGTCGAAGCCGTCTGTCTGGATCACGGCAAGAAAGACCCCTCTCCGTTTACGGAATACAAAAATAAGCCGATCGAGGAAGTTACCGATCGTCCTGCCGTTATCGAATTGGGCAAACAAACGTTAGGCAAAAACAAGGTTGACCATGAAACCATTCAGATGGCAACCTGGATGCTCAATAACGATCTGACGACGGAAGACCTCGCCAAAGAAACCTGGACAAGCGCTAACGGCGCCAAATCCCCGGTTTATTCGCAGGCTAAACTTCAGAAAGCCGCCAATCTGGCGCAGTTTGCCTTGCAGAAGGCGCAAAGCGAACAGACGTTCATCGAACCCTACGTTCCCACGCCCAAAAGCGAATCGGAAAACTAAGGTTGACTACTAATTAATAAATCGTAAATGGTTGGCAGTAAATTGAGGCTATCGTCCCGGTTTATTGCCGACCATGTATTTTATTCTATACGCTCTTTCTAACTTTTAACAACATGAAACGTTTTTTTCTGTGTTCATTGTTTCTTGTCGCGATAATTTGCGGGGTTTGTAACAATTCTAACGCTTCCGAAGGGAAAATTCGCATCGCTCTGTATAAAGACGGCGGAGTTTCAGACGGATACAAAAACGACGTTGCTGTTATCGAGCAAGACCCGACTCTGGAATACGAGCTGGTCAACGGACAGCAGATTCGCGACGGCGTTCTGAAGAACTTCGACATCGTCTTCCTGCCGGGTGGAAGCGGAAAAGGACAGGCGGCTTCCATGGGAGAAGACGGCGTCAAACAGGTTAAAGAGTTTGTCAAGTCTGGCAAGGGGTACATTGGAATCTGCGCCGGGGCGTATTTCCCGATTCAGCAGGAGTTTATCAACGCGAAAACCAAAGACCCACGCTGGCAGCGAGGATCAACGGAACTGATGATTGAGTTCTCCGAACTCGGCTTGAAAATCGTCGGCGATAAGTTCAAAGGGCTGCAGGAAGTTCATTACGGCAACGGTCCGGTGATGAACGTCAATATGATTCCCAACAAACCCAACGTCGAAGTCCTGGCGTGGTATCGTACCGAAACCGCGAAAAACGGGACGCCGGAAGGAATTCAGGTCAATTCGCCGGCTATTCTTTTGACGGCGTACGGCAAGGGAACAGTTGTTACAATCAGCCCGCACCCGGAACGAACCCCGGCAATGAACGAAGTCCTGCTCAAACTCATCCATCACGTTGCTGACAACCTCTGCTTTGACGAAGAGCCGCCATGCGTTCTCAGAACGGAAACGTCGCAGCCCAATCCGGTTATCGCCCCGGCTGTTCCGTATATGGACGCGATGGGATCGGTCGAATGGATTCCGGAAAAAGACGTCTCCTGGTTTGTTACGTCCAAAAAGCTCCCGTTCCGCGCTGGCGAGAAATACAAGGGGCTTCCGTATACGCAAGACGCTCGATACACGAATCTGGAAATGTTCAAGGAACTGCTCAAAGACGTAAACGGTCAGCCGATTTACACGGGTCCGACGGAACCCGATAAATACCGCGGTACAGACTGCTCCAGCTCCTGCTCGTATTCCTGGAAGCATACCATCCCGTATTTGCCGATCATGAAAACATGGCACATGGAGCCGGGCGACTGGCATTTGATTCATCCGCAAACCGGTAAAACCGTGCCGATTTTCAGACGCGTTGGCGATTATCGCTTTACCGACTTCCACGAAAGCAAAAACGTCATTGCGGAAAACGGTCGCGAGGTCATGGAACGCTGTTACGACCAGCTTCTGCCGGGCGACGCTCTGGTCAAACGACCGCACGGGCACGTCATGATGGTTTGCCGGGTCGACAAAGCGGCGAAGGTCGTCTACGTTACCGAACAGTCGGGAACCAATCCGGACGACAGATCGCAGTTTATCAGCGACCATCAAACCTGGCGAGTTCAATACCCGTTCACGTACGACAAACTCATCGAAGACGGCTATCTGCCGATTGCGATTAACGAAGACATTTTAACAAAGTAATTCGCCTGCGGCGAATTTAGGGAATAGGGAATGGGGAGATTAAGCTTTTAGCTTCTAGCTCCTAGTTTCTAGCTTGGTTATTTTAGTTTCAGGCTTTAAATATTAACGCTGAGAACTACAAATGCACAAGCTAATGGCTAGTAGCTAATAGCTAGCAGCTTACAACCTACTCCCTACTCCCTATTTCCTATTCCCTTTCCCAGTACAATCATGATTAAAACTACGCTTTGTCTGTTAGCGATATTATCCTGTTTTTGCGTTTCTGCCGTTGCAGACGAGCCGTCTAAAGCCCCGGCAATTCGCGTTGCGATTTACGGAGACAACGGCGCAGACGGGTTCAAACTGTTCCCGCCGTTGCTTAAAGACGTTCCGGATATTCAAATGGAAGTCCTCAACGGACAGCAGATTCGCGACGGCGCTCTGGACAAGTTTGATCTGATTATCCTGCCCGGCGGAAGCGCATCGGGACAAACTAAATCCCTGGGAAGCGACGGCGTCAAAAAGGTCAAACGGTTTATCGAATCCGGAAAAGGACTTATCGCCGTTGGCGCCGGGGCGTATTTCACGCTCCAGCAGGATATTATCAACGCTCAAACCAAAGACCCTCGCTGGGATCGGGGCGTGACAAATTTGAAGATTGATTTTTCCGAGCTGGGCTTGAAAATCGTCGGCGATAAATTCAGGGGAGAACAGGAAGTTTCTTACTGCAGCGGTCCGGTTATGGACGTCAACGTTTCCATCACTCGTCCGAATGTTGAAGTCCTGGCGCGGTTCAGAACGGAAACGGCGCAAAACGGAACGCCAAAAGGGATTCAAGTCAACTCCCCGGCTATCCTCCTGACGACGTACGGCAAAGGAACCGTCGTTCTCATCAGTCCGCGAATTGAACAAACCCCGTCGATGAAAGACGTCGTGGTCAAGCTCATTCGTCACGTTGCGGACAACCTCTGTTTTGGAAAAGAACCCCCGTGCGTCCTCAGAACGGAAACGTCTCAGCCCAATCCGGTTGTCGCGTCAGCGGTTGAGCATATGAACGCTATGGGAACGATCGAATGGATTCCCGAGAAAGAAATTCCCTGGTACGAACCGTCTAAAAAAGTCTCGTTTCACGCAGGCGAAAAATACAAAGGAATTCCGTACACTCAAGCCGGGCGATATACCAGCCTGGAACAGTTTAAAACAATGCTCCGCACAGACGAAAACGGTCAATCCGTTTACCTCGGGCCGTTCGGCGCAAAACAATACCGCGGAACGGACTGTTCCAGTTCCTGTTCGTATTCCTGGAAACACGTCATTCCCTATTTGCCGGTTATGTATACCGGAAACATGGGACCGGGCTACTTGCATATAGTCAACCCTCAAACAGGAAAGACCGCCCCGATTTTTAGACGCGTCGGGGATTATCATATAACGGATTTCAATAAGTGCAAAGACGTCATTGCCGAAAAGGGCTCTGCGTTTATGGAGCGCTGTTGCGTCCAGCTCCTGCCCGGCGACGCGCTGATTAAACGCCCCAATGGACACATTATGATGGTTTGCCGAGTCGATAAAGCGGCGAAAGTCGTCTATGTTTCCGAACAGACGGGAACGATAAGAAACAATCAAACCTGGCGGATTGAACATCCGATGCCGTACAGCGTCCTTTTGGACAGCAGTTATCTGCCAATAGCAATAAACGAAGATATTTTAACAAAGTAATTCGCCTGCGGCGAATTTAGGGAATAGGGAATAGGGAATGGGGAATAGGGAATAGTAATGATTCTTCTACTCCCTACTCCCTAACCCCCACTCCCTATTCCCTTACCTTTAACAATCATGATCAAACGAACTCTTTGCTTACTCGCAGTATTATCCTGTTTTTGTGTAACAACATTTGCCGACAAAGAACCGGCTCCGCAGCAGCCGAAAATCCGCTTGGCTGTTTACGGAGACAACGGAGCCGGCGGCTGGAAGCGTTTTCCGCCGCTGGTCGAGAACGACCCGACGATTGAGATGGAAGTTCTCAACGGTCAGCAGATTCGCGACGGGGCGTTGGACAAGTTTGATCTGATTATCCTGCCCGGCGGCAGCGGAAAGGGGCAGGGAGCGTCCCTGGGACCGGAAGGGGTTGAAAAAGTCAAGCAGTTTGTCGCGTCTGGAAAAGGATTTATCGGCATTTGCGCCGGCGCGTATTTCCCGATTCAGCAGGATTTTCTCAACGCTCAAACCAAAGACCCCCGCTGGCAGCGCGGCGTTACACATTTGAAGATTGAGTTTTCCGAACTCGGTCTAAAGACGTTTGGCGACAAGTACAAGGGACTTCAGGAAATCTTG
>JAZUMX010000327.1:0-12005 GCA_045603865.1 Thermoguttaceae bacterium | reverse complement strand
CGAGAGACTTTTTGCCCATTCGTCGCCCGATAATCTCTTCCAGACCGGCAAACGTGCCGCCGCAAATAAAGAGAATGTTGGACGTGTCAACCTGGATAAAATGCTGTTCCGGGTGCTTGCGTGCGCCTTGCGGCGGGACGTTGGCAATCGTGCCTTCCAGCATCTTCAGCAACGCCTGCTGAACCCCCTCGCCGGAGACGTCGCGGGTAATCGAGACGTTTTGACTTGTCTTGCCTATTTTGTCAATTTCGTCAATATAGATAATCCCCTGCTGCGCCGCTTCGACGTCAAAGTCCGCCGCATGGAGCAGTTTGAGAATCAGGTTTTCTACATCTTCTCCAACGTACCCAGCTTCCGTCAGCGTAGTAGCGTCGCCGATAGCAAACGGGACGTCGAGAATTCTCGCCAGCGTTTGCGCCAGGAGCGTTTTACCGCTTCCGGTTGACCCGATCATCAGGACGTTGGATTTATCCAGTTCGACGTCGCCTTTACCGCGAGACGCCGCGTGTTCAAGACGTTTATAATGGTTGTAAACCGCAACCGACAGGCATTTTTTAGCGTATTCCTGACCGATGACGTACTCGTCCAGCTTGGCGACGATTTCTCGCGGTTTGAGCTTGTTGACGAATCGCGATCGGGACTCCGTCTGACGGCGTTTGCGTTCATCGGAAAGAATCGACTGACACAGTTCCAAACAGCTTGAACAGATATAAACGTTATCCGGTCCTTCAACCAGCGGACCAACTTCTTTGCAGCTTTTATGACAGAACGAGCATTGCGCCTGCTTCCGAACTCCCAAATTCTTGCGTGAATTGTTGTCGTCGTTATCTTGAGGCATGAGTTCGTCCTTTCAGTAAAATAATAGAAATCAACAAATACAAAACATTCCCACTCGTCTGATATCAGACTGAGACGTCAAGTTCCGAGAAATACAAGGCTCTTTAAATATTTCCCCTATGAATTCTTTAGCTTAACAGATAAATTCATCGACTTTATACGGGGTAAATTATAGATTTTTACACCATATCGACATGAACGGAATAACCCGTACAGATTACCAGAACGGAGGGAATAGGGAGTAGGGAATAGGGAGTAGGAATAGGAATAGGAATAGGAATAGGAATAGGTATAGGAATAGGAATAGGAATAGGCGAGCCGGGGTGCGTAAGCCCCCGGAAGAAACGCGCAGCGCTTCTCCATAGGCAATAGACAGTAAGGACTATCCAAACAAAAAAAGACGGAGAATCAGCAATCGGATTCTCCGCCTTCAAGGGTAAACTTATTCCAGCAGGTCAGACGAGCAGCGTGTTTTTCGTCTGATGGTTATTTAAGGAATCACGGCGTAGGATTGGCGCCAGCCGGATTTCCACACATGTGGAGGTGATCGAGGTCGATCAGGACGACTTCCTGAGCTTCTTCGTTAGTGGCGGTGTACGGAACCGGCCAGCCAACTCGGGTAACTTCCGTGAAGTAAACGGTGCATTTCCAGTGTGAGTGGTGCACCTGGCACATGCCAGCGAGCGGATACATACGCGGTTCGTCGACGTAGTCAGCAATCTTTTCCTTCTTGATACGGACGTTGTTGCGCTGACGTTCCTGGAGGAACGGGATGCCGCCGTTAACCGGTCGAGCTTTTTCCAGAGCAACCATTACCTGGTCGTCGCTGGGCGGGTCGAGAGCGTCTGACGGAGCGCCGGGTACCAACGGAGGCAGAATTTGAACGTCCTTGTATCTTTCCTTATACCAGTGAGCGTCTTCCTGCGCCTGCTGGAAGTAAGGGCTTACCGGAATCGGAACTGAGAAAATTCCCAAGCTCGGACCAACGGTGCAAAACGTGCAGCCGGCGTTGAAAATAATAGCGCCAAGGAGCGTAACGCCAATCGAAAGTAATAATTTACGTTGCATGGAATAACCCTTTTCTTATATACAAATTTGTTTCCAAATCGTCTTCGGAATCTACTACTGTAATTATCGAACGGTACAACAAAAAACTTGTGTAAAACTTTGGAATAATCTCCAAAAAACATGAAATACAGGAAAAAATCTGAACAAAGCTTCTGGAAAACTCATTTATTCCTTTTAAATAAATAAGCCGTTTTCTTGAGCGTCAATTATCTCAGTTTTATAACGACATATTTATATTCGGAAGAAATCCCTATCAATATTGACGATTTGTCCAGATTTTGACAAAGAATATAAAAGATTTTCAAACTCTAAAAAGACGGTTATACCGGATAATCCGGTTATTCAGGCTATTTTTAACAGCTACAGTTGTTGTATAGGTGGGGTTATAACGATTATAACGGCGACATTTGCGGAAAATCCTGAAAAATCGTTAAATAACTCATTGATAAATTGAACATCTCTGTATATAATGAGTATGTAAAAGATATAGAAGTCGCTAAGAAGATTATATCACGTTCTTCAAAGTTGACGAGACTATATCCCAAAAATTTCGAGATTTTTTTCGACTTCCGATCGACATAACCGTTCTAAACGGCTATTCAGAACAGTCGAAACTTTCGGAATAACCGTACTGTCCGTAATTACCAGCAAATACTCGTTTGTTGATACAGCCGTGTTGACCGGCACAGCAGTTATCACCCAAACAATTGCGACAATCGGACAAACTCGCATTTCCGAAACAATCGACAGCCCTTGAAAATGATTTTTCGGAATTAAAAAACCCTACTTTTTGGAAGACTCAAAGCGTCATTTGTATCCAACTCAATCATGACCAGAGTCTGACAAAGCAAATTTCCAACGCATCCTGGAGGTACAACAATGAACAAGTTTGGATTTTTGAAGCTGAGAACTGCGCCCGTTTGGGCGACCATTTTGGCTAGCAGCGTCATCTTTGCCGGCGGCGCCGCTTATCAGTGGGGCGGTTCCTGCGCTACATGCGCCGACCCACAGCCTGTCTGCTGCACGCCGCAATGCGCTCCGCGACAGGTTACGGCATACAAAACCGTCTACGAAACCGTCTACGAGCAAAAGCAGGTTACGGAACTCGTCCCCACCTGGACGACTGAAATGCGGAAGAGAACCTGCACCGTCAGCCGACCGATTACTGAAACCGCAATGCGGGAAGAACAGTACACCGTTCGCGTTCCTTACACTGTAACTACGTACAAAACTGTAACGGAAAGGCAACTTCAATACATTGAAGAGACTTCTGAACGGGAAGAAGTTCAGACTGTTTGCCGTCCTGTTGTGAGGACTGGTCAAAAAGAACATACCTACACCGTAGAGCGACCTGTTACAAGAACCATTATCGTCAATCAGACGCGATCCGTTCCGGTAGAAGAAACTACTATGGTTACAACCTGCGAAGACCGCGGCTACTATGTCGAAAAGATGGAATTAAAAGAACGTCAGCCGCTCTTCCCCGTAAGACTGGAATGGCAGTCAGGAAAAGAAATCACTGACTGCGCTACCGGAGAGACAGCTCGCAAACCGGGAGGTCTGGTTTGGGTTCCTCGTGAAACCAACAAGAAGGGAACGTACGAAGTCAAAAAGGAATGGGTTTCCAATCCTGTTACCATTCAGAGACCCGTTACAAGAACTGTCATGAAGCAGGTCTGCGAACAGGTTCCTCAAACGGAAACGATTATGGTTCCTCAGACTGTTCGCGAAATGATTCCGTACTCCTATACGGAAACGGTTCAGGAACAGGTTGTCCGCAAGATTCCTCAAAAGGTTCTCAAGCCGCGAGTTGAAATCGTTGAAAAGCGAATTCCGGTTACCGAAACCAGATATCGGGATGAAGTTCGCACTCGACAGGTCCCGTACACGGTTTGCAAAACCATTCAGGAAGAAAAGACGGAAGAGTATCCGGTTCGTGTCTGCAAGCTTACGCCTGTTACAAAGACGATTTGCGTTCCTCGCGTTGTAACCCGAACGGTTCCGTATACGTACTGCGAAAACGCGCCGTCAGCGTCCTGCTGCACTCTTGGCGCTCCGGTTCCGGTTGCGACTCCGGCTCCAGCGTCTTACGACACCATCCCGACTCCGTACACGCCCAGCCCCAATCCGTCAGCGTCTACGATGGACGCAATTCCGCCGGCTCAGTATCAGGCTCCTGCGGAAACGTCAGCTCCAGCTTTGACTTCAGCCGACGCCGCCAAGTCTGACAAGTCCATTTTGGAAAACGACAACGCTCAGCCGAAAACTTATTCTCAGCCGTCCGCTGAATCCGTTTATCCGACTGCCACAACTGACGAAGCGACAAACAACACCGCTGAAGCCAAGTTTGAACAGGTTTATTCGGCCAACAGCGCTCAGGAAGCTCAAAACGCTCAGGCGGAAAAGAGCGCCCTTCCGGGTCAGCCGACGCCGGAACCGACTACCGCCGCCCCGGAACAGCCTCGCGAACTCAGCGCGCCAGCCGAACAGCCGACAACGTCCATTCCAGACGCCAACGCGGATTCTGATCTTGTTAAAGTTGACGTGGATGCGGATTTAAGCGCCGCTGACATTCCGACCGCCGATTTTGATGAAGATTCCGTTCCGACTCTGCCTTTGGATTCCCAGCCGATTCCTGGTCCTGAACCGGAATATTGATTTTTCTGGATTCGATCGAGAAGATTGGAAGCAATTAAAATCGCCGCTTTTCGATCGCCCAAAGATTAAGATGTCATGGAAAGTTCTGCTCCCAATCAACCTGGAGAACTGGAAAACAAACGAGTTGCCTTTGTCGGTCGTCTGTTTGGGATGTCGCGTCGCGACGCCTCCGATCTGGTTCGAAAGTACGGAGCAAAAGTGTCACGAAAACTGGACGCCAAACTCAATCTGATTGTTCTGGCAGACGATCTTTCCATGCTGTTGGATACAGATGCCTGGCTTACGCCTGAGATGGCTGACGCGGTCAGCCGAGGCGAGCTGGAAATCATTTCCGAAACCAAACTGTGGCAGCGTTTAGATGAATTCGACGCCGCCCGAAACAACGGCTCTCAATCCGTTCAAGCTGACGCCCCGACCGATGCGTCAACCACCTTAATGCGATTGTATACGCCGTCCATGCTGGCGTCCATGTTAGACGTCCCCGTTGCGACGATTCGTCAGTGGAGCCGCATGGGACTCATTCACCCGGTCAGGCAGGTTAAGAAACTCCCTTACTACGACCTTCGGGAAGTAGACGGGGCGCGTTCATTGGCCCAATTGTTGGAAAAGGGAGTTTCCCCTGCCCTTATTAAAGAAAAAATCGAACAGCTCGGAAAATATATCCCTTCCGCCGTTCGTTCTTTGGATCAGCTTTCAATCCTTCTCTCAGGGAAAAAAGCTCTGTTTCGAATCGGCTCTGATATTCTCGACTCTCGCGGTCAGCTGCATTTTGATTTGAACGACGCGCCAGATTACGAACTTCGTTCTCAAAACAACGCAGCAAACGAGCAGGATTCCGCGGATTCCTCAAAAGAATCTCCGCTCGGATTTCCGTGGAAACTGGTAGATAAATCGGAAATTCAAACTGATTCTGAACCGGAACCGACGGACTTCGCGTCTATTTTGGATCTGGCGCTTATGGACGATTCTGCGCCCTTGCCGGTATCCGAACAGACGCTTCGAGAAGACATTGCTGAGTTACAGCAGGCGGGAGACTGGGACAACGCTCTTGCCGCCGCGCGGCTGCTTTTGCTGGCGTATCGGTCGGATTCGTTACTGCAATTGTCGGAAGACAACGTCGTTCTGGCGGACATCCTGTTTCATTTGGAACGTCTTGATGCCGCAGAGGAACGTTTGTTAATCGCGTTAGAATACGATTCGGACAACCTCGAAGCCCGTCTCAATCTGGGCTGCATACTCAAACAGCAGGGACGGAACTCCGCTGCCGAGTCCGCATTCAAAGGGTGTTTGGAACAGTTCCCGGATTACGCTGACGCTCATTATCATCTTGCATCGCTTTTAGACGATTTGGAACGCTCAGACGAAGCGCTAGTTCATTGGCAGCGATTCTGGGATTTGACGCCCAGCGGACCGTGGAAAACCGTCGCTGCGGAACGTCTTGGGTTAGAATACAGCGAGGAATAGACGTTCAGCTGCCAAGTCCTAACTGTTTCTCGATTTCTTCAATTGTCGCGTCTTCGATGAGAAATTTCTTTTCGCTGTTTGTTTGACCGGAAATCAGAGAAATTCTCGACTTGCGGACGTCCAGCGCTTTGGCAAGAATTTCGACAATCGCGTCGTTCGCCTTGCCTTTTTCCGGGGCTTGCGTACATTTGACCAGCAGCCGCCCGCTGCGTTCGCCGGCGACCTCGTTCTTTCGCGCTCCCGGCTGCGCCTTTACCAGCAGGATAACGCCCTGAGGCGTTTGAGTGAGTTCTAACATGTTAAATTGATTTCAATTTTTGCAAGCGCAATCAAAGTAATTGCCTTTGTTCTTATTATAAACAATTTAGAATTTTGAAAAGCGGGGAGGGCGAAAGGTTACAAGTCAAGTGCAAGCGAGAAGTGGACCGTGAAGTCGAAAAGGGGGCTGTCGCGCGTCAATCTTCTATTTATGTTTGACCGTTTACGCTCAAATAGGAATCAACTTGTTTTGCAGAATAATTATCAAAAAGGGGGGCTGTTCAAATTTCTTATTTATATATAATTAAAAATAAGAGTTTAGAAGCGAAAAACGCGGCAAGCCGGGGGACGTAATCGCCCGGTTTTGCAGTTCGATATTACATCTTTTATTCAAGGTCATACCCATGTCCGAAGAAAACCTGAACGAAGCGAAAGAAACGAAAGACTTTATCCGTAAAATTGTCGAAGACGATTTGGCGTCCGGCAAGCACAAGCAGACGATTACCCGATTCCCTCCGGAACCGAACGGCTATTTGCACCTTGGGCACGCCAAGTCCATTTGCCTCAATTTCGGAATCAAGCAGGAGTACGGCGGACGCTGCAATCTCCGTTTTGACGATACCAACCCGACCAAAGAAGACGTCGAGTACGTCGATTCCATCATGGACGACATCCATTGGCTCGGCTTCGAGTGGGACGAACTGCATTACGCGTCCGACTACTTTGATCAGCTCTACGAATGGGCGGAAAAGCTCATTCTGGACGGCAAAGCCTACGTCGACGAGCTGACCCCGGAGCAGATGAAAGAGTATCGCGGCACGCTCACCGAGCCGGGCAAACCCAGTCCGTATCGCGATCGTCCGATTGAAGAGAACCTCGATCTGTTTCGACGCATGAAAGCCGGCGAGTTCGAAAACGGACGCTATACGCTTCGGGCGAAAATCGATCTCAATTCGCCTAATATCAACATGCGCGACCCGATCATGTACCGCATTATTCATCAGTCCCATCACCGCACCGGCGACAAGTGGTGCATCTACCCGATGTACGACTTCACCCACGGACAGAGCGATTCCATCGAAGGAATTACGCATTCGCTGTGTACGCTGGAGTTTGAAAACCATCGCCCGCTGTACGACTGGTACTGCGAAAACCTGGGAATTTATCACCCGCGCCAGATTGAATTTGCCCGCCTTAACCTGACCAACACCGTTATGAGCAAACGAAAGCTGTTACAGCTGGTTCAGGAAGGGCTGGTTTCCGGCTGGGACGACCCGCGTATGCCAACCATCTGCGGTATTCGCCGCCGCGGCTATACGCCCGAAGCGATTAAACTCTTCTGCCAGAAAATCGGCATGAACAAGATGGAAAGCCTTGTCGAAATGGGCTTGCTGGAACACTGCGTTCGCGAACATCTCAACAAAGTCGCGCCGCGCGTGATGGCGGTTCTCAATCCGCTCAAGGTTACCATTTCCAACTGGGAAGAAGGGAAAGTCGAGTATCTCGAAGCGATTAACAATCCGGAAGACGAATCGGCGGGAACGCGCCAGGTTCCGATGTCCCGAACCATTTACATCGAAAAGACGGACTTCATGGAAGAGCCGGTCAAGGGCTATTTCCGTCTCGCGCCGGGCAAGGAAGTTCGGCTTCGCTGGGCGTACTATCTCAAGTGCGAAGATTTCGTCAAAGACAAAAACGGCGAGGTTGTCGAGCTGATTTGCACCTATGACCCGGAAACCAAAGGCGGACAGTCGCCGGACGGCCGCAAGGTCAAAGGGACGATTCACTGGGTTGACGCTGCCTCCGCTATCGACGCAGAAGTTCGTCTGTACGACAAACTCCTGCTCTGCCAGAGCTTGAGCGACGTCGAAGGCGACTGGCTGGAACAGCTCAATCCGGACTCCCTCAAAGTTCTGACCGGCTGCAAAGTCGAGCCGGCTCTGGCAACCGTCCAGCCGGGCTACCGCTGCCAGTTTGAACGCACCGGATACTTCTGCTGCGACCCGGACTCGACCCCGGAAAAGCTGGTCTTCAACCGCACCGTCAGTCTGAAAGACAGCTGGAAACCCGCGAAGGGAAACTGATAATCAATTCCAAAGAATAAACAGCAAAGCCGGTGGCGAAATCGTCATCGGCTTTTTGTTACACAGATTTATTTCTTCGGCGGGTATTTCTTGTATTTCTTGTTGTCTAAATCTCTGATAATAGACAAGATGCACATAACAAATGCATAGAAAATAAAAGTAATCAAAAAAGCAACAGCAGCGCCTCTATCGCAGTTTTCGGGTGAAAAAATAGAACAGATGGCAAAAACGATTATAGGCATCGCTATTACAACTATACAGCCGCAACACCCAAATTCTTCGTAAGGGGTCATGGTTTTTTTATTAGAAGAACTGCCGCCTTTCCTTATATTTGTTCTTGTTACAGAGGTTGTTTTGTTTATCGACCAGGCGTTGTTAACACTGGTTTCCTGTTTAGTTGACGAGCTGGTTGAAAACGAGTATGCCCCGTTAGAAGTATTAACGTTAATCGTAACGTTGTTGAAAACGTTCCCGTTGTTTTGAGCTGCATTCTGTTCAAATACGGTATGGGAATTTTCGTCAAATTCATCGTCTAAAATATCATCATCGTCAATATAAATATCATCAATATTGGTTTGTTGTTGAAACGTTTGTTCCGTTTTTTTCGGCATCAACGGCGCGAGTTCATCAACAGCCCCGGCTATCCAGGAAATGAGCTTTTTCAGGTTGAATGACGAGAAATTCTCGACGGGAACCTGTTTTACAGATCCATTTTCTATAATGGTTTTAGTCGTCTCGACCGCGGCGACGGGAATGATGGCAAAGTTGGGATTCTGGATATATCGCCCATGTAATTGCGGAAAGTTCGCCCGAAGGTATTCCAGGAGATTGTTGTTGTATTTAGCTTTGAGTTCGTCGCGGTATTTGTCAAACTGACTCAAAACCAACGCGGTCTTTCGAGGAAAATTCGCCTTCTGGTTGAGTACGTAAAACATCTGGTCGACGTCCAGCGAATTCTCCAGCGCCTGTTTGGGCGAACGACCCAAAACGTCTTCCATATTGATAAGAAATATCAATACGTTGGCGCTGCGAAGGTAGTCAAAGACGTATTTTTGATCTGGCGTTAATGCGTTGTAATTGAATTGTTCCTGACTGAAAATCGCGTGAACGTCCTGTCCGGCGCAGTCGGCAAAACGAACGGTTGCCGCGTTGTTTTTGGTCGTCAGTTCCCATTCCAGATGAATCAACTCTCCCGCAGGCGTGGACGGCGGCCATTTGCCGGAATTGAGTTGCTGCCAATTGTCCTGAACGTAACGGAGCGTCTGACGGCGGTTCTCGCCTACCGGAGCCAAAAAGACTCCCTGATCCGCCATCTGGGACATCTTCATCGCCAGAGTCGAGATTAAGACCGTCTTTCCTGCGCCGGTCATGCCAACAATAGCAATCTTGATTGGTGAAATATCCATCGTCAGTAAAGGGAATATTGTTTGTTATTGATCTAATCTGTTGTAACGTTACAGTGAATCTTTATTTCTCTTTTGTTTCAGCAGTTTCACGAGTTTATTAATCCAATAAATTACAAGGATAGCAATCAGAATAATATTTAGCGCTGCCATTGACGCTAAAGCGTTCAAACCGATGCCAAGAAACAAGCCGAAAACAACAACCAGCAAGAGCGTCAGGAAAAACGTGATAAGTAAAGCCTGGTTGAAAAATGGTTCGTAATTATGTGAATAATTATTAAACATATTAGAATAACGCGCATTTTTCCAGAGCGTGTATCCCGCTGTAGAAGCCGCAAAAAAAGTTAAAGCTATAGCTCCGGCTGGGATAATGCACAGATAAGAAACCATCTGCGGAATAATCATCAATATGCCAAAAGTTGCGTAGAAAAGAAAACCGGATATTATGGCAAAACTGACATACATTACGGTTTTCAATCGCTTTTCGATTTGCTCGTATTTATCGTTATCAGTTTCGTTTTGCAGCTTTTTTAAGCAGGACTTTTCAAAAAATGATCGTGTAACAGCGGTGCAATAATACGCCAGCAAAAAACCAAATAAACTGATCATGAAGCTGGCAAAAACTTCCATCTCAGAATCAACTATGCCGGCTTTAGCGTCAATATATGATGCAACATGAAAAAATACAAACACGCTAAACAGCAATATCCCTAATAAGATTGAGCAGCCAAGTCCCAAAGAATTCGACTTTTGGGAGTTATTTTCAACGTTTGCATTATTAGTGAAAGCGGGTTCTGCCTTTGCATCTTTAGGGAAAATCAAAGCTGCGCCTTCAAACGGTCCAACGGGTATAGCCGACTCTGCCAGAGAGTCGTCGTCAACAGAGAACGTGTCAATAGATGAAAAGCCCGTTTCAAGCGACTTGTCTATAGACGGCGTATCAACAGACGACTTTTTAATGGACGACAAGTCCGCCTGCGCCATCAGCGGCGTTAGTTCGTCTACGGCGCTGCCAATCCAAGAGATGAGCTTTTTCAGATTAAACGACGAGAAATTCTCGACGGGAACCTGCTTCGTCATTCCGTTTTCGATTATCGTTTGGGTTGTCTCAACCGCCGCGACGGGAATAACGGCAAAGTTGGGATTCTGGATATATCGCCCGTGCAATTGCGGAAAATTCGCTCGAAGGTATTCCAGCAGATTGTTGTCGTATTTAGCCTTGAGTTCGTCGCGGTATTTGTCAAACTGACTTAAAACCAGAGCCGTCTTTCGAGGGAAGTCCGCCTTCTGGTTGAGGACGTAAAACATCTGGTCGACGTCCAGGGAATTCTCCAACGCCTGTTTGGGCGAACATCCCAATACGTCTTCCATGTTGATAAGAAATATCAAAACGTTGGCGCTGCGAAGGTAATCAAAGACGTATTTTTGATCTGGCGTTAACGCATTGTAATTAAACTGTTCCTGACTGAAAATAGCATGAACGTCCTGCCCGGCGCAGTCGGCAAAGCGAACGGTTGCCGCGTTGTTTTTGGTTGTCAGCTCCCATTCCAGATGAATAAGTTCTCCCGCTGGCGTAGACGGCGGCCATTTGCCGGAATTGAGCTGTTGCCAGTTGTCCTGAACGTACCGAAGCGTCTGACGGCGGTTCTCGCCTGCCGGAGCCAAAAAGACGCCCTGATCCGCCATCTGGGACATTTTCATCGCCAGAGTCGAAATCAAAACCGTCTTTCCAGATCCGGTCATACCGACAATTGCAATTTTAATTGGTGAACTATCCATTGTCTTTTCAGGATGCCATTTGAATTAAATGAACACTCTGTTATATTCCGTAACGAGGCGTCCCAGACATGCCATTGTTTGGTTCCATTGGCTGAATACCAGGATTTATTGGTTGTTCTGGAGGATATTTTTGCGACTCAGAATTTTGTCCATTTGGATTTTGCCAATTAAGATTCTGTCCATTGGGCGTTTGTCCTTCTGGGATCTGTCTCTCTGGAATCTGTCCTTCTGGAATCTGTCCTTCTGGAATCTGCCCTTCTGGAATCTGCCCTTCTGGAATCTGTCCTTCTGGAATCTGTCCTTCTGGAATCTGCCCTTCTGGAATCTGTCCTTCTGGAATCTGCCCTTCTGGAATCTGCCCTTCTGGAATCTGTCCTTCTGGAATCTGTCCTTCTGGAATCTGTCCTTCTGGAATCTGTCCTTCTGGAATCTGTCCTTCTGGAATCTGTCCTTC
>JAZUMX010000326.1:0-4440 GCA_045603865.1 Thermoguttaceae bacterium | reverse complement strand
AGACTCTGTTTGAGGATTGGCGTCAAATACAGTTTCGGGTCCAGCTTCCAGCAGTTCGTCAATATTTTCTCTTGCGAAGTCTGGTTTCAAAAGAAGAATGGCTCGGTCAAAAGGAAACAGCATTTGCTTGTAACGACCCAGGTCGGATTGCGGAAATTTAGCATTCATCCAGAACTGAATTAAACCGCAAATTGGGACAATAATCAAAAAGAATCCATAAAGAATCTGTAAGATTTGTGACAGATATTTGTGATTTTCGTGCAGATAATCCAGGTTCGTGGGCATGATTGGAACCACGAGAATCAGATACAACCATAATCCCATATACAACGTAACAATTGTTTTAACCCCTAACAATTGTTCAACACATTTAAATAACTTTAAAAAAGGTCCCAGAATTGTCAACTCGTAAAAAGAGTGCGCTTTCTTACCGTCTGCAAGTTTCTTTTGGAAATACTTCAACTGCGCATTAATCCATAAATCGCGAACAAACATCAATCGCTCTTTCCGGGTTTTATCGAAATTCTTCTTTTTCGGCGAATCAAAAAGTACGTCGAGACCGTTAATTGCCGTGCGAAGCCAATCCGTCTCGTGAAGCTGATGAGTTCGATAGTGTCCAGAAACGCAATTGCGCATCTCTGCAATCCGCCAGAATATCTGAACCCTCAAAGCCTCGGCAACTGCACGGAATCGATAGAACCGAATCAGGTCTTTCCAATATTTAGCCTTTTCATAAAATACAATGAACGCGATAATGGCAGCCCAATAACAAAACGTCACGCAGTTTAACGCCGACCATGATTTATAAGTTATCAAATGTCCTATTATTTCACAAAAGGTGTTTATTCCATTATCAACAAAACTGAAGAAATTCCCTTTTCCCCAGCCGTTTTGATGAATTTCCCAGAACGACGAGAACAGCCAGCCGAAAACAAGAAAAATCCCAACGCTCCAGAGAAAACAAAAGGCGTTGGATTTCATTCTTTTTTGGAACCATCCCGCCTGACTATCCACGTACGCATAGTGGTCAATAAGAGCAGTCGTTTCATCATCGCAGAAATCTTCTAATTTGCTTTGTAATTCTTCCAGATACTTTTCGTCAAACAGATCGCTTTTGGATTTAGACAGTGATTTTTTGACTTTATCCGGACAATTTATCGAATACCAGTTCAGCTCTCCAAGACGTTCAAGGGTTTCGACAATCTCCTTCATGCTGGAAACGCTTTTTTTGCACCGGTTTTCCTCAGTCATCCGTTCACGGTCCGGAAAGAAATAGCGCTTGTTCTTCTGGTCCCACAAATCATGTTTCGACCAGTAAAAAACAGCAACTTCTTTGTCTTGCTCCAGCCTTTCAACATTCAGTCCTTTAACAGGTTCTTTCAGATTTTCAGGGTTTTTGCGCGGGGTCAGAAATTGCACCACCGGACCGACCGATGTGTAGGTCAGCATATCCGATACTGTCTGTTCTTCTGTATTTCCTTCGAGTTTGAAGTGCAGCGCCGACGACGTTCCGCCGGGGCGTTTCTTCGACACGTCAATTCCATCCCAAAACGTGAACATAACATGACAATGCAAAGCCAAAAACTTACCCAGAAATTTATACTGTTTCATACGCAGTTTATCGTATTTGCGATTGTCCACATCCGCTATCTTGTCTCGATAGCTTTTGCTTTTGTTCAGCAAAGGAAGCTCGTATTTTAGGTATACCTGATTGATCAAAGACTTAAATTTATCTTTGTCTTTAACGGTCCGTATAAACAGTTCTTCCTCCATCGGCAAAACAGCAACTACTTTTACGTTCAAGTCAGTTGAAAGTTCCAGAGCAGCCTCTGCCGCCAACTGATCTGCGCCGTCTGCCATACCGGTGAGAAGAATTAACGGCGCGTTGACCTCCTTGTACTTAGACAGCCAGGATTTTTTGTTGCATGATTTTTTCCACAGAAGCGCCATCTGTTTCAGTTCTTTTTTGAATGCGTTCTTGATAGTTTCGCGTTCGTATCCCGGCGAACCCTCGACCTCGCCCGGCTTTGCGAATGAACGATGTCCGGTTACTGCCACAACGTAGGGCCACAGTGGTATTCTTTGATCGCTCTGTACTTTTTGACCGTCCTGTTTTTTTTGACCGCCCTGTTCTCCTTGACCGTCCTGTTCTTTTAGATTCTTCAGAACCAGAAAGCAAAGGGACTCAATTTCATCGGAAAGACTATTTGACACGTTTTTTATCCTCTTCTAAAAAGTTTGTTAAATATCGCGATATACCAAGGCTGTTTTTGCGCTTGAGCGAGTTTTTCTTGCATTTCAGCCAATTCTTTTTGCGCCTGGGCGAGTTTCTCTTGCGTTTCGGTTAATTCTTTTTGGAATTCAGCGTTCTCCAGAGATTTATCGACAGGTCGCTCTTTCTCACGTTTCTCTTGAGTCTGAGCGAAATCTTTTTGCAGTTCAACGTTCTCTGGAGATTTATCGACAAGACGCGCTTGAGCGATTTTCTCTTGCGTCTCAGCCAAATCTTTCTGGTATTCCGTGTTGTTCGGCGATTTGTCGACAAGCCGCTGGAATATTTCCAGCGCTTTCTCGTACCATTCCATAGCGGCTTGACTATTCCTGCTTGCAGCTTCAGAATCGCCAAGGCATCGGTAAACTTTACCCAGAACCATTTGAGACCTAACGTCATCAGGCGTTTTTTCGACTAGCGGTTCCAGAATTTGTAGAGCTTTAATACTCCATTCTTTTGCGGCTGCCGCATTATTGGCGACAATTTCCAAATTGGCAAGGTCGTTATAGCATTCACTCAAATCACGTTGGACAATGAAGTTGTCAGGCATTCTGTCAGCCAGTTGCTGGAATATTTCCAGAGCCTTCTTGTACCATTCGCGAGCTGAATCTATGTTCTCAGCAGCTTTTTCTACATTTCCAAAGATATTGTACGAATAACCTAGATCTTGTTGGGCATCGATATTGTCCGGCATCTTCTCTGCAAGTCGCAGAACTATTTCTAGATACTTCTCGCACCATTCACGCGCAGCTTTTATATTTCCGGCAGTTTTCTCCAAATCCCCAAGCCTATAGTACGAAATACTCAAATTCCGCTGGGCTTCAACGTTATCCGGCGTCTTCTCAGCCAACTGCTTAGCTATTTCCAGAGCCTTCTCGTACCATTCTCGCGCCGCGGCAGCGTTTCCGGCGGCGTTCTCCAAATTGCCAAGGCGATTGTACGAAATACTCAAATCCCGCTGGGCTTGAACGTTATCCGGCATCATCTCGGCAAGCCGCTTGCTGATTTCCAGATCCTTCTCGTACCACTCCCGCGCGCCGGCAGCGTTTCCGGCATCCCGTTCCAAATCGCCAAGGTTATAGTACGAAATGCTCAAATTCCGCTGGGCGGTAACGTTATCCGGCATTTTGTCAACCAGCCACTTGCGGATTTCCAGAGCCTTCTCGTACCAATCCCGCGCGGTGGCAGCGTTTCCGGCGGCTTTCTCCAAATCGCCAAGATTATTGTAAATAACTGAAGGGGCTCTTTGAGCGTCGACATTCTCAGGCATAGCCTTAGCTTGTTTTTCGTAAATCTCCAGAGCTTTCTCATACCATTCCCGTGCAGCGGTTGTGTTTCCGGCGGCTTTCTCCAAATTGCCAAGACGCTCGTACGAAATACTCAAATCCCGCTGGGCTTGAACGTTATCCGGCATTTGTTCTGCCATCCGCTTAGCTATTTCCAGAGCCTTCTCGTACCATTCCCGCGCGGCGGCTGCGTTTCCGGCAGCGTTCTCCAAATCGCCAAGGCGATTGTAAATAACTGAAGGCGCTCTTTGGGCGTCGACATTCTCAGGCATAGCCTTAGCAAGCTTTTCGTAAATCTCCAGAGCCTTCTTATACCATTCCCTCGCACCGGCAGCGTTTCCGGCATCCCATTCCAAATCGCCAAGGCGCCCGTACGAAATGCTCAAATCCCGCTGAGCTTGAACGTTATCCGGCATTTGTTCAGCCAGTCGTCTGCGGATTTCCAAAGCTTTCTCGTACCAATCCCGCGCCGCGGCAGCGTTTCCGGCGGCTTGCTCCAAATCGCCAAGACGCTCGTACGAAATGCTCAAATTCCGCTGGGCGGTAACGTTATCCGGCATTTGTTCTGCCAGCCGCTTGCTGATTTCCAGATCCTTCTCGTACCATTCCCGCGCTGAGGCAGCGTTTCCGGCGGCTTTCTCCAAATCGCCAAGACGCTCGTACGAAATGCTCAAATCCCGCTGGGCTTGAACGTTATCCGGCATTTGTTCAGCCAATCGGTGATCAATCTCCAGAGTCTTCTCGTACCACTCCCTCGCGGCGGCAGCGTTTCCGGCGGCTTTCTCCAAATCGCCAAGCTTGTTGTACGAAACGCTCAAATTCCGCTGAAAATCTACGTTCCCCGGCGCCTTATCTGCCAACTGCTTGCTGATTTCCAGCCCC
>JAZUMX010000325.1:0-4160 GCA_045603865.1 Thermoguttaceae bacterium | reverse complement strand
TGTTAAATCGATTTTATCAGCTTTAACGATTGTATCGATTTTAACGATTAGGTAAAATTTACAAAAATTCCCCGTCAAGTTCTGCGAGGACTTGAAGAGAAGTCGGATCGTAGCCATGTCGTTCTGTGAGCCAAGGAGTTGTAGCTAAGTGTTGTCTTCCTAAGACCGCTTGGCCTCCGACTTCTGTTAAATCGATTTTATCAGCTTTAACGATTGTATCGATTTTAACGATTAGGTAAAATTTACAAAAATTCCCCGTCAAGTTCTGCGAGGACTTGAAGAGGGATTTTTCAGAATGCCGCGGTCTTATTGTTATTGGCGGCTTGTTTGTTCTTATTGCTGTCGAACAATCAGAATGAGCGTCTCGACGCGATCTCCGCCCAGAGTCGATATGCCGGGTACGTTGTTGCGTTCCGGAATGGGCGAAGGCGTAATTCCAACAGAAATCAGCAGCGCTCGGTCTGCCGCCCACATGAATCGCTCCTGAAACCGGAACTGGTCGATGCGGGGCGTCTGAATTTTAAATGAACCCGGTCGGCGTCCGGTCGGCGTTGGGAAATTGACGTCGTAAACGCGCTCGAGGTTGTCGATATGAACCTGAACCAGGGCGTCGACGATGCGGTCGTCTCCCGTTACAAGGGGCGTGAATTCCAGCTTGCAGCCGGATTCGACCAGTCCGTTTGCAGTGCGAAATCCGCCGCCTGCCGGGTCCGGATAGACGCCTCGAACGTATTGCCGCGGGTGAGTCAGATTGACCGTTGCCGGCTGACCGTTATGAACTGTAACAACAGGCGAATTGACCTGCTGTAAATTGTATCGCTCTTGAAGAATTCGCACCAGATTGGGGACGTCTGAAAGATTGAGAATCCAGGCTGACGACCCCGGGCTTTGCGTTTCCGCCGCCCGTAAAAACGAAGCCGTCTGAACGCGCCAGGCGGGGCTGCTAACCGTCATGACGCGGAATTGCCACGTGATTGTTCTGTTTCCGGAAAGAAGGTACTGATTGACAATCGACTCAACCTGTTCCTGAATTTCCGGGGTGTGATAAACGCGAACGTGGTGCGGTGTAACGTTAAGCATTCCCGGCGTTGCGCCGCACCAGACATTGTGCCCCGTCTGACGCAAAATCGCGTCGAGAATCGCCTGTTCCGGGCGGCTGGTATTGGTTACGCCCTGCGTGTAGGCGCTGATATTGTACTCTTTCCAGATCTGCCCCTGCTCGGGGAAATGCGCCGCGCTTATCGACGTAAACAAGACAAGAATCGACAGGCAAAAAGACGAAAATGCAACGCGCCCAAACGGCGTTCGGATTGAGTGAGAAATCCGACATGGTCGCAAGAGTTCATCATACGATTCCTTCGAGTTTGTTCTCTTGCTTTTCGCTTCCTGCGCGTTCATAATCTTCCTCCTGAAGTTACGGTCCGAACTCCTGCCGGTATCCCAACGAACGGATTACCGTCAGCAGTTCTTCATGACTGATAAACCGGCGATGAAAATGGATTTTATAGGCGTCAATCGCTAAAGCCAGCTCCCGGGCTTCCGGCGACAGCTCCGCGTATGAGTCGACAAACTGCCGCCGTTCGACCTGTTTCGGAGCCGAGTCGTCCAAGGCGTCTGGCGACAGAGCGTTCTTCGATTCTTCCAGAGCAAGTTCGCAAGGCGGAACTCGGGTTTCACGCTTTTTCTGACGGTTTCGTCGTTCCCAGTACGCGATTCGGGACGGTTTAACGTTTTCGCTTGAACCGGGATAATGAGCCGGTTTCGGACGGTGCGACGCTTTTTTATCCATGATGACTGCCTTGAGCTTGAAGTTGATGAGGAATGAATAAATGCGACAGATTGAGCGCGGCGCGATATTCTCGTAACTCGCTCCGTGGGTTAAAACCCACGGCTACAAATATTGAACCGCTAACGCGGTTCTTGCGGAACGCTATTGCGTCTGCAATTTATTTTCGCTTCTCGCAACTTTATTATACTCGCCCAAGTCAAGGGTCGTCGGCGGGAGTATAGGGATTTTTCTCAATCCCGTCAAGAGTGATTCTTTTTAATTCGGAATTCGGAATGCGTAATGCGGAATTACGCAAGCGCCGCTCGTTGATTAACGCGACGCCTTGACAAAAAACCGTATTAATATATATTCTACAGCATGAATCCAAACTTTAACTTTGATATTTTAGCAGTCGACGCCAACAGCCGGGCAAGACGCGGCGCGTTTCATACCCCGCACGGAGTCGTTCAGACCCCGGCGTTCATGCCCATTGGGACGGTCGGGTCCGTCAAGGGAATCGAAATCAGCCAGCTCGAAGCTACCGGCTCGCAGATGATTCTCGGAAATACGTACCATCTGTCGCTGCGTCCGGGTGAAGAAGTCGTCGCCAAACTTGGCGGACTTCACCAATTCTGCGGCTGGAACGGACCGATTCTCACCGACAGTGGGGGATTTCAAATATTCTCTCTGGCGCAATTGCTGAAAATCAAAGAGGAAGGGGCGTATTTCCGGTCGCATATCGACGGGCGGGCGCTGACGCTGACTCCGGAACGCTCGGTTGAGATTCAGGAAGCTCTCGGGTCGGACGTCGCCATGGTTCTCGACCACGTTGTTGGGCTGCCCAATACCGACAAGGTCATTCGCGACGCGTTTGAACGTACGATTCGCTGGGCGAAACGCTGTCGAGACGCCCATACCCGCGAAGATCAGGCGCAGTTTGGAATCGTTCAGGGCGGGCTTTCTCGAGAAATGCGCGTCGAATCCGCTCAAGCGCTGGCGGAAATCGGCTTTGAAGGCTACGCTATCGGCGGGCTGAGCGTGGGAGAGCCGCCGGAAGACATGTACAGAACCATCGAATTTACTGAACCCGCCATGCCGACAGACCGGCCGCGGTATCTGATGGGCGTCGGGACGCCGCGCGATTTAATCGAAAGCATCAACCGGGGCGTTGACCTGTTCGACTGCGTCATGCCGACGCGCAACGGCCGCAATGCGTTCGCCTTTACAGACCGCGGCCCGATGAGAATGAGAAACGCTCAGTATATCGAAGACCCGCGTCCGATCGACGAAACCTGCCCCTGCCCGGCGTGCAAACGCAGCAGGGCGTATATTCGTCATCTGTTCGCCGCAGACGAAATGCTCGGCCCGATTCTGCTGTCGATTCACAACATCACGTACTACCAGAGACTTGTTAGCCGCGCTCGAGACGCCATCGTCAACGGAACGTGGAAAGAATTCCGCAAAGAACGCCTGGCTGGCTGGGGATTCGAGCCATTCGAAGAATAATTAGCAATTTGCAATTTGCAATTAGCAATTGTGTCTTGTTCTTCGTTATGAAATCATCATAAAGAACGCGGTGGTTATTGCTAAAACTGCTGCTGCGTAAACGAGAATTATATTCGTTACCAAGACGACTCTTTTAATCCAGACGTAATAGCGGCTTGAGGGATCGTCGTCTTTGGATAAATGCTTCAGCAATAACGACCCGATTATTCCTAAAAAGACCAGAGCGACGCTTACGAGAGACGAATAGACTACGAAATACGCTTCAGCTAATTCTTCCAGAGGATCAACTTTCTCGACTGACAAATTGATTTTAATCAGCTCAATCAAATGGTATGCAGAAAACGTCGTTGTTATGAACAGCGCAAATACAACGACGAGAGTCAGCCCAAGCGTCAGGACGCATAATTGTTTCATGTATACCTCCATTCAGGATAAGGAAATAAAACAAAAAAGAAAAAACTATTCCCTATTCTCCATTCCCTAGTCCCTGATAAATATAACGATTATTTTAGTTCTATCAAATTTTGAGAACTATTTTCTATATATTATAGTATAAAGATTGAATTATTTCTCATTGAAAAACGTCTAAATATCGATATTTCTGATGAGGAGAGATATATTGTGAGGATTAGTTAGCAGGGGAAGATATACTTTCAACCCCTTGCGTCCTGACAATAATTACGCATTACGAATTTCGCATTACGAATTTACAATGTCTTTAATTGCGCGCAATTTAAGCAAGACGTATAAAGAAGGCGTCAATAATCAGACGGTTTTTACCGGCGTGAGTCTTGAGCTCGACAGGGGCGAAAACCTGCTTGTCGTAGGGTCTGCCGGTTCGGGTAAATCGACGTTAATCAATATTCTTGGGTGTCTGGAAACGCCC
>JAZUMX010000324.1:0-2335 GCA_045603865.1 Thermoguttaceae bacterium | reverse complement strand
GAGGTTATTGAACCGGAAAAGCCCAAAGCGACGTCCAAGAAAAAGACGGCTCAACGCGTCGCGCCCGCGCCTGCGCCCGCTTCGCAATCGACCAAGCTCAACCGCGTCGTTCATGCCGTCCCGATGCTGTCGATTGACAACACGTATTCCGTTGGCGAGCTGGACGACTGGGCGATTCGAACGCAAAAGTATCTTTCTCAGCGAACGTCCAACGATAAAATCGAGTGGGTTGTCGAACCGAAAATTGACGGCGTTTCCGGCGCTCTGATCTACAAAAACGGAACGCTGTTACAGATGGTAACGCGCGGCAACGGTCAGGAAGGAGACGACGATTCCGCTAACGCCTGCATGCTGACAAACGTCCCGCAGACGCTGCAAATTGATTATGCCTCCGCGCCGGAACTCAAGGAGCTGGACTCGATTGAAATTCGCGGCGAAATCTTCATGACAAACGACAATCTGGTTGAGCTGAACCTGATTCGCGAGAAGGAAGGAGAGCCACCATACGCCAACACGCGCAACCTCACCTCTGGCAGCATTTCTCTGGGCTACGACGACAAAGGACAGGATATTTTATCTATCGACCCGGATCAGTTTGACAATCAGGCGGACAGAAACAAACTGCTGCGAGATCAGGAAAAAGTTCGGCTGGAACGCTCGCGGCGCAAGCTGGGGTTTTATTGTCACAGCATCGGACGCACGGACGGGCTTCCGGTCAAAACCCACATGGATTTCCTCAATCTCGTTTCGACCTGGGGACTGCAACCGACCCCGATGGCGGCGGTGTTCGACTCCTTCGACAAGGTCAAACAGCATTGCGAAACGATGATTGAAAATCTCGACCAGTTCGACGTCGAAATTGACGGGCTGGTAATCAAAGTTAATTCGCTGGCACAGCGGGAAATTCTCGGAACGACGATGAAGTCGCCCCGCTGGGTTATCGCGTACAAGTTCCAAAAATACGAAGCCCCGACAACGGTGCTGGACATTCGCGTTCAGGTCGGGAAAAACGGGACGATTACCCCCGTCGCCGATGTAACGCCGGTGGAAATTGCCGGGACGACCGTCAGCCGGGCAAGCCTCCACAATTTCGACCAGATTGCGGAAAAAGACATCCGCGTCGGCGACGTCGTCATCATGGAAAAGGCGGGCAAGATTATTCCCCACGTCGTTCGAGCGGAAAAGCATTTGCGAAAGCCCGACGTTGAACTCCCGCCGTATCAGCCGCCGACACATTGCCCGGTCTGCGGCTCCCCGCTGGTCAAAGACGTCGACGCGGTTTTCCTCCGCTGCGTCAATCCGGACTGTCCCGCTCAGCTCAAGGAAAAAATCCGATTCTACGCCAGCCGAACCGCAATGAACATCATCGGCTTGGGCGACAAAAACGTCGAGGCGATTGTCGACGCCGGGCTGATCGAAACCTTCGCCGACATCTACCGTCTTAAAGACCGACGGGCTGAACTAATCAACGTTTTTTACAAGCCGACGGACAAGGACTTGGAAAAGGCGAAGGCGGCGGGAACGGACTGGGCGCCCAAGTCCACCGCGACGGTCGACAACCTTTTAACGGCGATTGAAAACAGCAAATCCCGCCCGCTGTCGCTGCTGATAACCGCGCTGTCGATTCAACACGTCGGGAAAAAGACGGCGACGATTCTCGTTCGGAAATTCAAAACCGCAGAGAATCTGCTTTCCGCAACCGTAGAAGAACTGTCTCAAATCAACGACGTCGGACCGACAATCGCCGCGTCTGTTTGGAACTTTTTCCATCTCCCAGACGGCTCCGACGCTCACGGCGCGACGGTTCTTAAAGAACTGCTCGATTTAGGCGTCTCTCAAGTTGAATCCGTTCCGGAAGAAGACAACGCCCGTCCCGCTTCTTTGGAAGGGCTGACAATCGTCGTTACCGGAACGCTGGAAAAGTACACGCGCCAGGAAATTGAAGATTTGATTGTCAAGCTCGGCGGCAAAGCCTCGTCGTCCGTATCCAAAAAGACGGCGTTCGTCGTCGCGGGAAAAGAGGCGGGCAGCAAACTGACCAAGGCGCAGCAACTGGGCATTCCCGTCCTGACGGAACAAGAATTCCTGGACCGAATCGGACAAGAGACAGAGTCGGAATCCGGATTATTGAGTGAGGAATAAGTTGTAACTCAAATAAACTAAATGCGTTACGTTTGAATATCTGAGTATTTTTTCAAATCCTCAATCAATCCTCTTTGAACAGTTCGCCTTTGGCGCTCTTTCAAAAGTTAAAATGCTAATTATAATAGTCTATATTGTCATTTATAAATTTTATTTTCTTTTGATTGCAAATTGAAAATTTTAGTGTATAATA
>JAZUMX010000323.1:0-3014 GCA_045603865.1 Thermoguttaceae bacterium | reverse complement strand
GTTGTGTCCCTCCGGGACGCAGTTCAGCTTCCCATCTCACTTATCTTCGCAAGAAATATTTGCGGCGCGTTATCAGCCCTCTCTTCATTAGAAGGACTTCTAAACTGAACGAGTTTTTCCAGGAAAATTATTTCCAGATGATTTCGTATGCTTTTACGCCCTGGTCGTCAGAGAGAATCAGAACGCGCTGTCCGTTCCAGTTGGCGACTGCCAGGCCGTAAACGAATTGTCCGTGGTTAAAGTTGTCAATCAGTACGCCGTCCGAGTCGATAAAATGAACGGAGCCGTCCGACCCGAGAGCGATCCAAACGGCGTCGCCGTTGGGCAGGACGTCGGCGCTGGTCAGGTAGTCTATGGGGCGTTTGGGAATGCCTTGCGGCAGCTCGTACGTCCAGAGTATTTCCGAACGCAGATTGAATCCAACGAGCATATAGGCGTTCTGGTTGGCGCACAGGGCGCACAGGGAGTCGTTAAGGGAAGCGTCTTTAATCTTCGCTGAATAAACCATTGCGGCAAGGTTGTCTTTCAGACCAATCACGCCGACGTTGTTTTTGTCGCCCATCGTTTTTCCGTCTGCTTTTAACACGGTAATCATGCCGCTGGACCCGGCGCAGCAGAGAATCAGATTCTCGTTTTGACCGTGGTACGGAGCGATGGAAAAAACGGTTCCCAGCGTTCGATTGCGCCAGCGCAGCCGTCCGTTGAGGTCTATGCTTTGAGCGCCGCTGGTTCCCAGATATCCAATATAGATTTCATCTTGATTTTTATTGTCCAAATTGCCGAAACGAACGTCCTGAATCCCGTCATGGGGATTTTCCAGAGCGTTTTCCGGATAATGAAACAGTATCTTCCAGTTTTGGTCGTAGACGTGTATTCTTTGCTGACCGGGAGCGAACGCCAGGAAACAGCCCTGAGGCGCGCTTTGAGGGTTGTTTATCAGTTCTTCCGCCGCCGAACTTTTACGGATAAAGGAGCAGATTTCTTTCGGATTGAGTTCCAAATCAATGCGGGATACAATATTGCCGTTGGAATCAATCTGGACGACTTTTTTGCCGTTTTCAATGACCCAGACGCAGCCGGTTTGGGGAGTAGGGAGTAGGGAGTAGGGAGTAGTAGAATCTTCCCTATTTCCTATTCCCCATTCCCTATTCCCTGATTTCGCCGCAGGCGAATCACTACTGCCTACTGCCTCTTGCCTACTGCCTACTGCCTCTTGCCTATTGCCTTCTACTACCAGCAATCCACCGGGATTTTGAATCCCCTTTGTTTCCCAAAGGAGTTTGAGTTCAAATTGTCGGGGTTTGCTCGTTTGAGCTGGCGTCGTTTCCGGAATTCCCGCCTGAGCGATAACGTCGGCGTCGACGAAAATGCCGCGCTGCAGCCATTCTTTTCGCCGCTGTTCGTACTGCAGCGTTTCAGCCTGTTTGTTTTTTAGCGTAGTTTTGCTTGGGGATTCGCCCTGTTTGATTTGGTCGATGCAGTCGGAAATTTCGTTGACAAGCAGCGGGTTGAATCCCATTTCCAGATACTCAATATCGCCATTTTTGTTCAATACGAAAACGGCGGGAACGGCGTTGATTTTCAGTTCTTGAGACAAATACCCGTTGTCGTCCCGGACGCAGTCCAGAGGGGAACCCCACTGCTTTAACGCGTCTCGAAGCAGAGCGTCTGAGACAGCGGATTCGTCGTCCGTAGAAACCGACAGAAAAACAACGTCCTTGTCGTCTTTGTATTTTTTACGAAGCAGATTGAGCTGCGGCTGAATGCTGGGTTCCAGCTTCGACCACGTTGTCCAGAAATTTATGACAGCGATTTTGTCGTTCACCGCAGAGGAGTCAACAGTTCCGCCGTTATCCAGTTTGTTGAACTGAAAATCCGGGGCTTTCGTTCCCAAGAGCGCCGTTGTTGGAGGAATGTACTTGTCGGTAACGTTTGTTCCGACGGGGATTTCCATCTCAAAGGCGGCGTCCGGGATCGGTTCGTTAATTTGCGGGGCGCCGAACCCCATTGTCAGCGAGCAGTCGCGTACGCTTGCGCCTTCAACCGAGTTTACCAGAGCCTGCGTCGGGAGCTGAGCGCGAAGAATCAAGCCTGTTTTCTGATCAATCCAAAGGATTGCCGCGCCGTCTTCTCTGTCAAAACGAAGCCGATAACACAGACGTCCGTTGATTTCCTGCGGAGCCAGAGAGCGGATCTCTTTTTGACCAAAAGCCAGCGTTTTAAGAGGGTCGTCAACGAAAAGCATAATCCACTGCAGCGGCAAGACCGAAAACAGGCTCGGCTGCGACATAAAGACCGCTTCGTCAATCGTCTGGTCAAAGAGGATGTCTTCCAGATGAAGCTCTTCCGGACACGGCTTTTGAAGAATCACTCCTGGCAGCGTCGGATTATAAACAGAAATGGTTTTGCCGTTCGAGCGAATTTCGCACGTTCGAGACGTGTACCGCATTTTATTGGGTTTGACGTAACTAAAATAAAACGGCAGCGACTGATTGGAAATGTTTTCCCCCTGACGAATGGTAACCTGACAAAACGCCTGGTCCGTATACGAATTAAGCTCCTTGTAAGCGCAGATCATTTTTTCAAGCGTCTCCTGAACGCTGGGCAATTGACTCAGCGCTGACGTTGGCAAGGGAGCTTCGTCCTGAATTACCAAATCCAATTGAGGCGGGTTGTCTGTCCCTGGCTCTGTTTGCGTCGCCGTGGAATTCGGGGGCTCGGGGTTATTTGACGGACAGCCGCATAACAAAACGCTCAGAACCGTCAAAACAAATGCAGTGGAATATTGTCTTATCTTCATGATTATATCTTTCTGTAAATGGAGAGCGTTCGCAGCGCGCCTGAAAAAAGCCTTTTCAATGAAATCTCTGATTTCCTGCTGGCTGCGCCTGGACTTCGACCTCTTTATATAATATATTATGAATTATTTTCTATTTTATGTAAAGACGGATTATTGACTTTTTTTAAAAATAGAGACAATATAGGGTAGGGAGTAAGGAATAGGGGATAGAGAG
>JAZUMX010000322.1:0-2279 GCA_045603865.1 Thermoguttaceae bacterium | reverse complement strand
CTCCGTGGTCAAGTAAACAAAATCCGCGTCGTTATAGGTCGGCTGTTTCGTGCGAATGTCCGTGAACGGGTTTTCCTCCGTCTGCTTCATCGCTCTCGCTACTTGGTAGAATGCTCGTACCGCCGCAAGTTTCAGATTGACGCTGGCTTCTGCGTAGCCTTCCTCGATAAGATAGCGCATATACTGACGGGCGTCGAATTCGTCTATTTTCAAGGGGTCGTATGCGTTCCCTGAACACCACGTCAAATAGTTGTCAATCTCCGTCGTGTAGTGCCGCATTGTGTCTTCGCTAGGGTTCCCGCGCGAAATATACGCAGGCAGATATTTCTTGTAGTCGAACATTCCTTTTCTCCTCCTCCACAGAATTTTCCGGCGGAATTTTTTTCGCGGTCTCCTCGCGCGTGATGTCAAGGGTGCGGCAGTGTCAAGCGCTTCAGCGCTTAGACAATGCCAGCAACGCAGTTTCCCTTGACGCGCGCGCTATAATGCGAAACGAAAAAATTCCGTGTCCTGAACGCCAAAAGGGATTTGGTACGCCGTGGCGCGCCGCCTCCCTGTGGTTCCGTCGTTAGTGCTGATTAAAATGGTATGTTGTCTTCGTCGAAGTCCTCTACGTCGCCGCTGTCGTGAATGAGCTGTAACAGATAATCAAGCGTCATTTCTGCTTCTTCCGCCGCTTCTAAAATTTCGTCGTCCGCGTCTTCGTTTCCCTGAATCTGCCAAATGGTATTGAACATTTTCTTGAAGGCGTCGCGCTGTTTCTCGGTAAGCTTCATTGAAAATTCTCCTTTCTGAAAAACCCCTTCCCGCCCTGCCCTGAATGTTATCTTATATCGGCGTCGCTCAACGCGCGGCAGATTTTAAAGACTGGGGCGATAAGCCTTCCCAATTCCTTCGCGCAGTCCTCGTTGCCGTCGTCATCTGCTTGCTGGTAACTGCGCTGAATGTCAATCAGTAAAAGTTCCGCCGTATCCTTCGCCTCACGCAACGCCGCCGAAATTTTCGCTTCGCATTCCAAAAAGTCCTGAACTGCCGCCGTTGTCATCGTGCCGGTTTCTTCGTCGTCTTCCTGAACTTCCTCCGGCATGTATTCGCCGTGATGAATCGTCAAGGCCTCTACCGTTTCAGCAAGCTTTCCTTCAATCGTGCAGAATGTTTCTTGGTCGAACTTGTAGCCGTTGCGTCTGGTCTCGCTGAGTACGATTTCTGCCGCCTCCTTCTGAAGGTTAATCGCCGCGTAGCCTTTCGCCGCCTCAATCATAACTGCCGCGTAAACGTCTGCTTTGTGCGCTTCTTCGTCTGCCTTCGCTTCCGCCAAATGAGCGCGGTTGAAGTTCCCCAAAACATTCAGCGCCGTTTGCGTGTGTTCGCCGAAATGGTAAGTAAGCTCTTCGCCAAAATCTTCGTAGTGGTCGCCAATAGCCTCTGCAACCGTCCACGTCGCCGCCGCCATTACGTCTGCAAAATCAACCGTCATTTCTTCCATTGTCATTGTAAAATCCTCCTCTATGTTCCCTGCCCTGCCCGCCCTGAACTGCTCGTTCTAATCAGAATTATAATTAGCAAGCGTTCAAAAGAATTGTGTACAGATTGTCAAAAATCTTCCTGTTTCTAATATATACCGCCTTGGTCTCCGCGTCGAACTGTGCCGTTTCCTCGTTGCAATTACCGCCGTCGTTGCTAGCCTGTTCCTGCCCGCCTTCGCCTTCCTCGTCGTCTTCCGTGCCGGTTTCTTCGTCGTCTTCCTGAACTGCCTCCGGCTCGTTATCGTCCGTCAATTCCTCTGCCTCGTAACCGAAATGATTAAACCATTGGCGAATCCATTTGCGGTGGCAAGTGTCGCTGTCCCGTTCAAAGCAAAGCAGAATTTTTCCGTTAAGGGCTTTATATGCCGCGTGTACGTCTAACGTCATCAGATAGCGCTTGTAAGCCGCTTCGTACTTGATACGCGCTTTGGCAATAATTTCTTCGTCGCCAGTCTTAAGCGCCTTCCTGAATGCCTCGAACATTGCTTTTCTCGGCTTAAGCTTTGAACAATACTTGAAGCCGTGAACGTCTTTAATGCTTACGCCTACGCAGTCCGCCGAATGTTTCTTTGCCAGCTTACTGCTATAGTAGCTCGTGAAAATCATTTCCGTTTCCTCCCTTGTAACTTCCATTTTCTATTTTCTTTCTCCCTGCGGGATTGTCTATATTATAGTTGTTGTTACGCCATTTGTCAAGTTTCTTGACATTTCCATAGATTAGAATTAGCTGAAATTCGGCTGAATCAGGGGCGG
>JAZUMX010000321.1:0-2079 GCA_045603865.1 Thermoguttaceae bacterium | reverse complement strand
CGCCCGTCGTAACGACGTCTTCAACAATCACCACTTCGTCGCCCGGCTTGACGGGACCTTCGAGGAACTTCTGTGTGCCGTGGTCTTTGGCTTCTTTCCGAACCATAAACCCTTTAAGCGGCTTTTTCTGCCCGGCAGCGGCGCACAAAACGGACGCGGTAATCGGATCGGCGCCGATTGCCATGCCGCCAACCGCCTGAATCGGGAACGGCAGAGAGTTGACAATTTCCAGCATTCCCTCTCCGACCAGCCGCAGACCCCCGGAATCGAGAGTAACCTGTTTGCTGTCGCAATAGTACTTGGCTTTCTTGCCGCTGGCGAGAACGAAGTCGCCAAACTTCAACGCGTTGTCTTTAATTAACTGCTTTAATGCAATCGGGTCGTAGTTCATGACCAATGTATGTGGTTAGTGGTTAAAAAAGGCGAGCCGGGGTGCGTAAGCCCCCGGAAAGTAGCTTCTAAATTAAGCTATTAGCTTCTAGCTACCAGCTTCTAGCTTGTTTTTTTAGCTTCCAGCTTTAACAAATAACGCCGAGAATTAAAAATGCACAAGCTAATGACTAGCAGCTAATAGCTAGCAGCTTATTTGGTCGCATTGATTCTTGCAACTCAATTATCTATATCATACCCGTTTGAAACGATTTGTCAACGGGAGAGAATCGACAGGCTATTTTATCGATTTTACCATCTGAAGATTCGGGTCTGAATGCCATTAAAAAACCTTGAAAAATCCGTTGAAAATCCATGAAAAAAGGGTTGGTCTGCCCTTGAATTTTCCCTTCAAAATGGTATAATATTTCTATATTAATATAGTATAGATTTGAAGGATTTTTCCTTGGTTTTCCGAAAGGTTAATATGTCCGAATCCATCCCCCCTGAAGAAGTCAAAACTGACGCTGACAATTCGTCCACACAACAACCCGCAGACCAGCCGTCCGCCGAGACGGAATCCTTTCAGCGCGAAGCCGCGCAGGCAGTAGGACATGGTGATGCCTCCGAACCAGCATTTTCGGCGCAACCCACGTCCAATCAAGAACCGACGTTTCACTCCTACGCCAAACAGGCACAAGGCGCGGAAGAGTACGGCGCTGATCAGATGGAGCATCTGTCTGACCGCGACCACGTTCGAGAACGCTTTGGCATGTACATTGGCGACAACTCTACCCGCGGTTTGCATCATCTGGTTTACGAAGTCGTAGACAACTCCATCGACGAAGCGATGGCGGGCTACGCGACCGAGATTCATGTAACAATCAACGGCGACGGCTCTGTTACAGTCGAAGACGACGGGCGCGGCATCCCGGTTGAAGTTCACCCGGACCTGGGCGTTTCTACGCTCGAAGGCGTCATGACCGTTTTGAAATTTGGCGGCAAGTTCGGCAAGGGAGCCTATCAAACCTCGGGCGGTTTGCACGGCGTCGGCGTTACGGTTGTCAACTTCCTGTCGGAATGGTGTACGGTCAAGGTTTGCCGAGGCGGGTACATGTACCAGCAGGAATACACCCGCGGCATTCCAGACGGCGAAGTCCGAAAGACCGGCAAGTCAGACCGCGTCGGAACGACGACTACGTTCAAGCCGGACGGACAGATTTTCCCTGTTACAAAATTCAACGCAGACATCCTTTCGTCGCGTTTGCAGGAACTGGCGTTTTTGAATCAGGGAATTAAAATCGTCTTCAAAGACGCCCGATCCGGAGAAGGGGCGACGTATCAGTACGCAGACGGTTTAACCGCGTTCGTCAAACACCTCAACGCCAACGTTCAGCCCGTTCATCCGGATATTATCCGCTTTACCGGGGAAGCGCAGGACGACGACGGCGGAACTATCGGGTACGACATCGCGCTGCAGTACACAAGCGACTATGCGGAAAACGTCTATTCGTTTGTCAACAACATTTCCACGACCGAAGGCGGCACGCACCTTTCCGGGTTCCGTTCCGCTCTTTCTCGAACGCTCAACCGATACGGCACGACGGCGGACTTGTTCAAAAAGATCGTCCCGAAGCCGGAAGACTTCAAAGAAGGGTTGACGGCGGTCGTTTCCGTTAAGGTTCCGCACCCGCAGTTTGAAGGTCAAAC
>JAZUMX010000320.1:0-8692 GCA_045603865.1 Thermoguttaceae bacterium | reverse complement strand
AGTAAAAAAGGCAGTAGGCAGTAGGCAATAGGGAATAGGGAGTGGGGAATAGGGAATAGTTAAAAAGGCGTCTTTTCAGACGCCTTTTGTAATTCTTCGATCGTTTTATATGTCCGCCTGTTGACGGGAATTATTCGCCCTGTTTCTTTTTAAGGAACAGCAAAAACGTCAGCGCTCCTATCATCAGCGCCCATGAGGACGGTTCAGGAACTAAAAAAGCCGGCGGCTCAGGCGCTCCTTTGCCAACGAGATAAAGACCATTGTATCTTCCTACTAAAGAAAAATAGTCTTTATACGTATCACGCAACCAATTGTCGTAATTGACTGATTCCCCTTCTGGTATAGGGTTGCCTTCTTTATCTTTATAGCCATGATCGTTAACAATCCAGTATTCCGCGCCTTCTTTTGCCCATTTCCAGGCATCGGCAGATAAAAACGCAAGGTCAATAGTCGAGTCGGCTGCTACAAAAGTACTATTCTCATGTTGAAAAACGATATTATCAAACTTCAAACCTTCTTCATTATAAGCGTCAAACTCAAATAGAGCAAGAGCGCTCTCCTCGATTTTCAATCTTGCTTCGTTGGAGATAGTTATTCTGCCAATGGTATCGACGACTTCGCCACTATTGTCAACGGTAAGTCCCGGTGAAAAAGTTGTTCCCCCTATAACGTCAAAAATACCCAACTCTTGCCCCTCTGGCGGGATGCTTTGAAAATATCCGCCATAATCAAGGCGACCTGATGAAATGACAAAACTTTCAGCTCTTACACATCCAGTGGCGCCCTCGTAAATCTGTAATATGCTATCGCTATCTCCAGTTTTTTCAATAGATTTAACCAAAATATGTTTTGAATCGTCTGGAATGCAAATGAATTTTGTTCCTTCGGTATAAAATTCAACGTCTCCCACCACGCGATTTGTTCCGGGAACCACATTTCCTTCAATTTTTTCATTGCACTCAATGGCGTCTCCCTTAAAGATAATTTTACCCTCATCAATCCTAATATATCCAGAGAACTCATTGGCGCCTGTGAGGGTTAGAGTACCTGGACCTTTCTTTTCAAATTCGGTATGGTCGGCGCCGCCAATGATTTTTCCTGAAATTATGCAATCGTTCTCATAGATGGAAATAAGATCTGTGTTAGCCTCGATTTCAATATCTCCGCTTCCGCTCAGATTCTTAAATACTTGTTCGCCCCCGCCTACCATAATTTTCGCGTTATTAGTTACAGTGGGCGGTGAAATACGAAACATATTCCATTTTTCCACAATTAACGATCCCTCATCTACGGTTATCGAACCAGTAAAAGAGGGGAATCCATTATCGTGCGAAAGAGTTAATTCCCCTATACCTGTTTTGATAAGATTAGTTGTTCCAGTAATACTTCCAGCGTAATCAGTATCGCCAGTATTATTAAACGTCAATGTATTAACACCGCTATCGATTTGAATCTTTCCGCTTCCCTTCAGATTCGGAAGAACTTGACTGGCGCTGACAATAAGCGTCCCATCATTGGTAATGCTGGTTGCATTATAAAATATATTTGCAGCCGTCAACAAAACCCCCTCTGCATGTGAAGCATTTTCTGTTGACTCAGACGCCTGTATGGTTACCGAACCCGTAAAATTGGAATACCCGCCTTCTTTCGAAAGTTTTAATTGAGCTGTTGAATCCCACTTTGGTTTAGTAATAACAATTTGACCTGTTCCTGAAATGTCTCCAGAAAATTCAGAAGAAACGGAATTAGCAAGCGTCAATGTATTACTGTCATTGATTTGAATATTTCCGCTTCCACTCAAATTTGGAATAAATTGACTGGCGTTGACAATAATAGTCCCGTTATTGGTAATAGAGGGGCTGGGTTGAGTATAGAGATGATTAAGCAAACCGGTAAAAATATTCTCGGCCGCCAAATCCAACGTTCCCTCTTGTACGGTTACCGGACCTACCAAATCAGTATACCCGCTTTCTGGCGAAAGGGTTAATTGTCCAGAACCTGTTTTGATAACTTGACCCGCATTGGTAAGCGCTCCGGAAAGAATTCCAGAATACTCGGAGTCGCCTGTGTTATAAAGCGTCAAAGTAAACGTCTTTATGTTTATATCTTCATTCCCAGAAAGATTTGGTTTTGTCGTGTCGCCATTCAAATCTTCCGCAACCCCTTGATTAAATGCAAGGCAAGCAAGAATCAAAACGCATAACGTATATTTTATCAATGATAACCAATATTTTGAGCGTATAAACATATACAACCTCCGTTTTTCTAAATTGCAGGAATCCTTCCAAATACAATTTAAGATTGTAGTAATTCCCCTAAAAATAACGCTCTGCGACGACTTGTGGTAACAAAGGAAACGTCAAACGTATCCTGGTACGAAGGTCTGCAATGTTGACAATTTTTAAATCTATAAATAACCCTGATTAAGGCAGGCTATGTGGGTTATTGCTTGATTAGTAGAATTATTGCAGTTTTTGTTTCGTACATACCAACAGGTTAGCCATTATAACTGCCAATACTATTTTGTCAAGCGAAAGATAAACATTTTGGAGAAAATTATGGGAAAAAACTTAAAATATCGATATTTATAATCAGGTTAAATTGAGTAATTAATTGAAATATATAACTTAGATGAATTGTGATTGAAAAACAAGATTTTAACTGGCGTTTTTTTAATAAAAACAAATCGTTGTCAAGAAACTATGCTCTAAAAAGTAGAAAATATTTAATTAGCGTATTATTGGTAGTAACAAGACGTTCTTCTCGCCGCCTTGTTACTCGTAACTTACAGACCTCTGTCGCGCGGCGTTGATTCCTGCCTGCAGGATGGCATCGTCCTGTTCTGGAATGACTTCGTACGGGTCGACGTCTTCGTTGAGCAACGACGCTTTTCGGACTTCAATATCCGGGCTGACGCCGATGCGAACAAACGGTTTGCCCAGCGGAGAATAGAATTTGGCGGTTGTCATTCGCAAGCCCATCGAGCTGTTTTGCAGCGGGAAAATTCCCTGAACGGAGCCTTTGCCGTAGCTCTGCGTTCCAACGATGGCGGCGCGGCGATGGTCTCTCATTGCGCCGGCAAAAATCTCCGACGCAGACGCGCTGTTTTTATCTATCAGAACAACCAGAGGAATCGTTGACGTCTTTTCCCGGGTTGCATAGAAATTGTGGTTTTCTTGCGGGTTCTTTCCTTTGGTGGAAACGATTGTTCCAGCGCTGATAAATCGGTTGGACGCCTCTACCGCCGCCGTCAAAAGCCCGCCGGGGTTGCCGCGCAAGTCGATAATCAGACTTCTCATATTGAGATTGTTCAAATAGAGCATAGCGGCGTCCAACTCGTCAGCGGTCGTTTTTTGAAAATGGTTAATTTTCAGATACCCGACGCGGTTTGCTTCGTCTATGATTTTAACGTTTTCAACGCACGGCGATTTCACCGGCTGACGAACGATGGCAACCGTCTGATTGGGGCTGTTCCGTCGAGCGATTTCTAGGTAAACCGTAGACCCGGATTCGCCTTGCAGCTGGTTGGAAATCTTTTCCGGCGTGGAATCCGCCGTTCGCTGACCGTTGACGGCGACGATCGAGTCGCCCGGTCGAAGCCCCGCTTTCTGCGCCGGGGAGCCTGTAATCGGACGAACGACTTTCAATTCTCCCTTAACGGTTTTCAGTTCAACCCCAATGCCGACAAATTCCCCGTTGATCTGGTTGGTCATGTCGAGAAATTGGGTAGGCGTGAGAAGACAGGTGTACTGGTCAAGAACGTTAAGAATTCCACAGAGGTATTCCAGAATAATTACCGCTTCGTTAATTTGACAGTCGCGTTTGACCATTGACGCGACGCTGACAGCTTGCGAGTAGGCGTCATTGGCGTTTTTGACCGGAATTGAGCGCGCATTCTGCATCCAGCGCAGCTCCATGCGTGCAATTTCCTCTACGTTAAAACGGGAAAGATATTGACGTCGAAACGCCGGGTTGCGAAGCGCCTGCGAGATGCCGACCAGTCCGTTATGGGAAATGACGGTCCAGTTGGCGTTGTCTACGTAGCTGAAATTGATTTTATAGAGGATGTCTGAAAGCGTTTCTCTTCCCAGCTCGGTTGACATGTTATTGACCAGTTCCACATAACGTCTGTCCGCCAGACGGTAATTGACGTCGTACTGGATTCTGGCTCGATAATAGCGTTTTAACAGGAGCGCTTCAGACGGGTAATCCCGCAGCGCGCTTTCCCAGTAGTTGAGCGCCTCGTTCCAGTCAATAGGACGATTTTCAGAGGGCGTTTCCAACGCATTTCCTTTGAGTATAATATCTTCCAGTTCCGACGGTTCCGGTTTGGGAACGGTCTGATAGTTTGGAGTGAGAACTGAGGAACGAGGAGTTGATGAAGAATTTACGCTAACTCCTTTTCGAGTAACGAGTTCCCTGTTCTCAGAAAGCGATTGCGCCGAACCGGTCTGGGGTATGGCTGACAATACAATGCCCAACAGAACGGTAAAAAAGACCGTTCGATTAATAAATATTAGACTGTTGCACAACTGAGCATATATTGCGACAGCTGAGTTTTGCGTTTTGTTTTGATTGGGCATTATTATCCTCTAAAATTAAATATATCTACGTAAGAAATCGGATGTTGCTGGAAATTTTCACAGTTTTTCTTGTATGAATAATTGGTACAATCGATACAGTTTCCAAACGGTGGATTGGTTGTACGGAATATAGGGGATAATCTAATTCGAAATGCGGAATTCGGAATGCGGAATGAGCGCAAGCGTCTCGCCAATTTGAAATTCTGCCTCTCGCAACTCGTTACTCGCCGCCTCGCAACTAAAAAATTGAACTTTCTTTAAAGGGCGTGTTAAACTTTGACGATTGTATCAATAGTAGAAGCTGTATCGATTATAGGCATTATATCGATATACATTTTTAACAATTTTATATAAGGTAAAAGCCATGGCAACCTTTGGCGTAGTTCGCAGTGATTCCGATTATGATTTTGACACAATCTCCATTAACCCCAAGTTGGAGAAGCGGTCTTCGTCATCAACGAGGGAAACGGATTCCAATCAGAGTTGGAAGCCGGCTGATATTCAAGATCAGGCGAGCCGAATAGCTCAGTACGTACAGCAGCGCCAGGACGACATGGACAGACGCGAAGCGCAGCTTAACGCGCGTTCTGCGGAGCTGGATAACGCTGCCAGAACAACTCGTTTGCTGGCGGCTAATAAAGAAGAAGAGCTTAACGTTCGTCAGGCTGAACTAGACAAGCGGGAAAAGAAGCTCAGACTGGCTCTTGAAGCGTTCGAAACCGCTCAGGCTCAGCAGAAAAAAGCGCTGGAAAAGGAGTTTGCTCAAAAGCGCGCGGCTTTTGAACAGGAGCTTCAGCGCTGCAGGGAAGATAATAAACAGAAGTTAAACAAAGAAAACGAACGATTCAATAACGAACTGGTTCAAAAGCGTTTGGACGCCGAGGAAGATTGCAAACGCATGGAAGCGAAAGCTCACAAGGAAATCATTCGTCAAAAAGAAGCGGTCGAAAAGTCTCTCAACGATCAAAAGCTCGAAATCGAGGCGTCGCTGTCTAAACGGATGAGCGTTGTCGAACAGCGCGAAAACGACCTTAACAAGCAGCGAGAAGAGCATTTGGAAAAAGAGCGCGATTACGCCAAGCGTTTTTCGACTCTTCAGGAGAACGAACAGCATGTTAAGGAGACGATTGACAATATCGCCAATCGAACCCGAGAGCTGCAGCAGCGCGAAGCGGAAATGTTCAACGAGAATGACAAGCTTTCCAAGCGCCGCTCCGAATTTGCGACCAAGGTCATGGAACTGAAGTCCATTAAAAAAGAGTTGGACGACAAGGCTGTTTTGCTGGAAAAGGGTTATGCCGATTTGCAGAAGAAGCAAAAAGAACAGGAGCAGAGCTTTCTCAAAATGCGCCAAAGCGAAATGGCGAGAATTCAGCAGTTGGAAAAACAGCAAAAAGAAGACACCCAGAATCGCGTCAATTCGATTTTACAGGACGTCAACGATCAAGCGGACAGCATCATTAAAGAAGCGCAAGACAGAGCGCAATCCTTTAAGGACAATCTGGACGAACGGGAAATCGAACTCGTCAAACGCGAAGACTCCCTCAATAAACAAAGGGAATCCGTTGTTTCCTCTCGTCAGGAACTGGAATCGGACAAGGAAAAGTTCGCCCGACTCAGAGAGGGGATCGAAGCGCACGAAGCGAATCTCAAAGAACGGTTGGCGGAATGCGAGCGTAAAGAAAGCGTTCTTGCTGAACGTGAGCAGACTCTGGTTCAAAGAGAAAATCGGCTCAACAGGTCGCTCAACCAGATTGAACTTCACGGAGCTGACGCCGCCAACGGAAACGAATCCGCGCCGCTGTCGGAAGAAGATTTTGTTTCAAAGGTTGCTGCGCTCAAATCCTGGACGAATGAACTGGAAATGAAGGAACATCGCATAAACGAGATGCTTCGCGCTCTGAAAACCCGAGACGAAGAAGTTGCCATTTCCATTCGTCAGCGAACCCAGGAACTGGAAGCGTCGAACGCAAAAGTTCGCGAAGCGGAACTGGCTCAGATTCGTCAGTACGAACAGCAGCAAAAGAAGGACGCCCAGAATCGCGTCAGCGCGATTATTCAGAACGTCAATCAGCGGGCGGAATCCATTATCAAGGAAGCCCAGAAAAAAGCGGACAGCATCATGGCTGACCTGTCAGTTCGAGAAAATCAGTTCCAGCAGAAAGTTCTTCAGCAGGAAGACGCCCTGAAACAGCGTCTGGAAGAGCTGCGCGGTCGGGAAGAGATTCTTGCCAGTTACGAGAAGTCGCTTGCGGAATCCCGTCAGGAACTGGAAAAGATTAAGCAGAACCTCATTCAGACGAACGCTCGTCAGGAACAGGAATGCGCGGCGTTCCATCAGAAATGCGAAGAAGATTTGGCGCGCAAGAACCGGGAAATGGTCAACATTCGCCGTCAGATGTCGAAACGCTTTGAAGCGATGGAACAGCAGCGCATGGCTTACGAACAGGCTCGACAGAACCTGATGAAACTCAATCAGGACACGCTCGAAATTCGCCTGTCAACCGAAGAACTGTGGGTAAGCCTGTCCCGCTCCGCCGCTCCGGACGCCCTCAAGCGATCCATTGCCGCCATTCGCGAAAAGTTCGCCTATCAGTACCAGAAGATTCGCGAACAGCTTGACAAAAAGAAGGCGGAACTGGCGGCTTATCGAGACAGCATCGCCCGGCAGATTCACAGCCTCCAGCTTAAGAAAGAAGCGATTGAACAGTCCATCGACGAGCAGAGCATTCAACTGGCTCAGAAACGTCAGCTTCTGGAACAGAAAGAAAACCAGCTCAAGCTCAAGGAAGCCCAACTGCTGGAACGCATTCAGAACTGGCAGATTGAAAAGATGGACTTCCAGCGCTCTCTCCGAACGCAGCAGAACACGCTGCTTAAAAAAGCAAGCTGATCTGAGTGAAACTGAACTGCGAAAAGCAGGGAATGGGAAGCAAAAACGCGCTCCAAGCTTCTCGTTCCCTGTTTTTTCTTTATTTTATTTCTAATAATTTTGTTCCTGCGTTCTTTTAGCTCTGGTAAAAAACGGTATAATAATTATAATGCAGATTATTATTTCCTGGAGTCAATTAATAGACGGAATTTTATACTATGAGACGAACTATGCAAATACTTAAATATTTTGTATCGATAGTTTTTGGATTTGTTCTTTGGAGCGCTGCGTGCGGCTGTCTGCTTGAAGCCGCTGAGAGCGCAGCCGATACTGCTGTTCCTGCGGAAACGACTCCAGATTCGAAGACTGCAAACAAGGCAGGAGAACGAAAAACGGTCGTTGTTAACGGCGTTGAGTTTGCTTTTCGATGGGCGCCAGCCGGAACGTTTTCAATGGGCGCCCCCAAAACGGAAGAAGGGCGTTTTGACGACGAAATCCCTCATCAGGTTACGCTGACCAAGGGGTTTTGGATAATGGAAACGGAAGTAACTCAAAAACAGTGGAAAGCTGTCATGGGAAACGATCCCGCCAGGTTCCAAAACGATAACAATCCTGTTGAATGTGTAACCTGGAACGAATGTCAGGAATTCTGTAAAAAAAGCGCTCAATCAGGGGTAAAATTGGAAATGCCAACCGAAGCCCAATGGGAATACGCTTGCCGCGCCGGCAGTACAACCGCATATCCCGGAGATTTGGAACAGACGACGTGGTATGAGGGCAATTGCGGCAGCAAGACCCATCCAGTTGGAACAAAGACGCCCAACGCCTGGGGTCTGTACGACATGACAGGAAACGTTTGGGAATGGTGCGCTGACTGGTATGGCGAATATCCTGCCGAAAGCGTAACCGACCCAACTGGACCGCAAAAGGGTTCTTTTAAGCTCTTTCGCGGCGGCGGATGGCATGAAAGCGCCCGATACTGCCGCTGCGCCGTTCGCGGATACAGCGAACCGGATTATCAAGACGGCAATTTCGGTTTTCGCTGCATTATAAAAGAGTAAGAGTGGTTAGTGGTAAGTGGTTAGTGGTAAGTATAGAATTCCTATTCCCTATTCCCTATTCCCTACTGCCTATTCCCTACTGCCTACTGCCTACTGCCTATTGCCTTCCCCCTGTTTGAGAACCACAAATATCCCCACAGAATGCAAACAATGGGGAGAACTATCAAGCTGACAAC
>JAZUMX010000319.1:0-2469 GCA_045603865.1 Thermoguttaceae bacterium | reverse complement strand
AATAGAAGGAGTAAAATAATGGCTAAATCACAAGACTATTCATTCCCCCCCCCCGCATTTTAACACACAGACGGATTCTATTTTCTTTTCTGACTGTTTTTGTTCTTACTGTCTTTGTCAACGCTCAAACAGTCGGTCGGTTTAACAACGGAACACAAACCGCTTCTGGTACAGATCTCTATACTGTCCAAGCAGCAGCCAATGCCGCGGATGGAGATGTGATTAAAATTTCCTCCGGTACTCTAACAAATAGCAGAGGCGTGTATTTGAATGATTCTTACCTCGTTAGAACATTTACCGTTGAGTCAGCCGATGGAAATAAAAAAACTGTTCCAGCGATAACCAACTCAACATATTATCGAAATTACTCACTCGAGGCTTCCGGTGCAACGTACAACTTGACCTTTAATAATTTGGATTTCCAAGGTACGGGATCTGCTATTTCCCATTGGGGTCTCTTCCTTCATCTAAACCAAACAAACGCGAATCTGACCATTAATTTGAATAACGTGTCTTTTACCAATTACAAAGGCGCTGTAAGCAATGGTCACGGCGGGGTGATTGAGTCCAAGAGTCCTGCGACGATTAATGGCAGTAATGTCAGCTTTACACAAAACGAGGGTACAAGCGGCGGAGCAATTGAACTCGAATCAGGCAATTTAACTTTAAAAATCGGCGGAAGTTTATCTTTTGACCACAATGCCGCAATTGGTAAATATGATGCTTCTACACCACGGCACGGAAGCGGCGGCGCTATTGGTATTATAAATGGAAGCGTTTCCATAACTGATGCTCAGGAGGTTAGCTTTACCTATAACACTGGTACAAATGCTGGGGGAGCTATTTACTTTACCCAAAATGCTACTATAGAAGCAACTACTATTAATTTTAGCAATAACTCTTCTACTTATTTGGGTGGGGCTATTCATGGTCATGGAACTGGAATGCTTAGTATAGAAGGGAATAGCATTACTTTTGCTAATAACACTGCAGGCACCTCCGGCGGCGCAATTCAAATGGCAAAAGGCGGAAGGGTCAGTATTACAGGTAAAGGCGATAATCCTGTTATTACTTTTGAAGAAAACTCTGCTTCGAGTGATGGCGGCGCAATCTGCTCCCCTGCAACTTTTACAACGGGCAAGTTTAGTTTTAAAAACAACACTTCTTCATCAAATGGCGGCGCGTTTTTTGGCAGATACTATACATTCACAGGCGACAACACGTCTGCAACCTTTTCTGGTAATAAAGCAGCAGCAACCAAGTCTGGAAATGACATTTATATCTTCGGCGAATCGACGGATAATAGCGGTAATGTTTTAAATTTCTATGGTAAAGGAACATATTCCTTTGACGGCGGTATTTTTATTACTGCCAACGCTGGCATCCGATCTAATATAGACGAAGCTCAGGTAACAATTGCTGGTCGTGAAAACGATACAACTAATAAATATCAGCTCCAAGACGTTTATATTTCCAACGGCGGCAAGTTGACAGCGAATTTAGACTATATCGATTCGCTCACCGGTACATTCAACGTTTCTGGAGCTACTGAGGAAACAAAAGGAACATTGAATTTGAACGTCAGCGAAAACGTAGTCAAAAAATTAAACGCTGATTCATTTAAAGTTGTCAGAACGGATTTAGGCGAAGTTGTCAAAACCGGCGACGGTACGCTGCAACTGTGTAATGAATCTCAAGATTTGATTGATATTAACGGGCTGGTCGTTTCCTCTGGACGTATGGACATCTTAGGCTATATGACCGGCGGAATTACGGTCGAACCGAATTCGGTCTTTTCACCCGGCAATTCTGTTGGCGATGCGCGATTTGGCGGAGGGTACGAACTCAAAGAAGGCGCTACGCTGTTAATTGAACAGGAAGACGATCGTATTGATACGCTTACCGCCAGTTCGTTTGTTATTGATTCCAACTCCATTATTGACATAGTCGCGGATTCCCTTCAGCCGGGCGCTGAATATCCAATTATTGTCAATTCGACCGGCGCATTTAGCGGCGATCTGCAAAACGATAATTTCTGGAATGGACTTTTGACGTCTGGAAGCGATTACTATTGGAATCTGAGCGTTCGAGGCGATACGGTTTACGCGTCTGTAGACGCCAACGCCGTTCCTGAACCGTCGACGTGGGCGCTGCTGATTCTCGGCGCTGCGGGGCTGTTGTACGTACGGAAACGAACTCAAAAATAACAGTTACGAAATCGTAAAAGAATAACGCTCTAGCGGGAGGAAACTCCCGCTTTTTTGTTTGTCAGGTATTAAGCCGCAAAGAACGCAAAGAAATTTTTAAAACTTCGCGAACATCCTCCGCGTCTCCGCGGCTCCGCGTGAGTTTTTTCTTCGGCGGCTGATACAGCCGCGATCCAGAGGGACGGAGGGGCTTTCCACGTTCAAAAGATTTTTGGAGGCTTCCGCATTTCCTTGACGGCAAGCCGTCAAGTTGTAGCCCGAG
>JAZUMX010000318.1:0-2648 GCA_045603865.1 Thermoguttaceae bacterium | reverse complement strand
CGTTGACGACTTGCAGGAACGCGCCCAGCAGGAAGAGCCGGAAGTCCAGTTCTCGCTCTTTGACGATTTCAACGGGATTCCAAAAGACGTCGATAAAACCGAATTCTATCAGCACGACCAGCATTGGACGAACAGAATGATTCTCGGAGACTCGCTTCTCGTCATGGCGTCGTTGGCGGAAAGAGAAGGGCTAAGAGGAAAAGTCCAGTGCATTTACATGGATCCGCCCTACGGAATCAAATTCAACAGCAATTTCCAATGGAGTACAACCAGCACGCAAGTCAAAGACGGGAAGATTGACAACATCACCAGAGAACCGGAACAGGTCAAAGCGTTTCGAGACACGTGGCGATACGGCGTCAACAGTTACCTGTCCTATTTGCGGGATCGATTTGTCATCGCAAGAGATTTGCTCGCCGATACCGGGTCTATTTTCGTTCAGATCGGAGATGAAAACGTACACCGCGTTCGATCCGTACTAGACGAAGTATTTGGAGAGGATAATTTTGTTAGTTTGATTACTTTTCAAACTAAAATCCCATTAAATAATAAATACGTTGCGAACGTTAGCGATTATTTGATTTGGTATTCAAAAGACATCGATAAACTAAAATTTAGACCGCTATTTACTGAACAGTTATTGCAAGACTCTCCACATTTTAATATCATTGGATTTCCAGATGATACATATAGCTCATTGTCAAATAGCAATTCCATAACAAATCCTGAAAAAGGAAAGGTTTTTATGAGCTTGGATTTGTCATCATCTGGTTATGGTGAGAGTTGCGATTTTCCTGTTACATATAAAGGGAAAAGCTTTAATCCAACTAAAGGAAAAAGCTGGAAAACCAATCAATGTGGCATGGAAAGATTGCGGAAAGCTCAAAGGTTATATGCAACAGCCAATTCATTACGATATAAGTTGTACTTAGAGGATTATCCTGTAAAAGGTATTACCAATAACTGGAGTAATACAATTGGAGTAACGGGGAAAATATATGTAGTACAGACGCCATCTTCTGTTATATCTCGTTGTATACTCATGACGACGGATCCGGGGGATTTGGTTCTCGATCCGACGTGCGGTTCCGGTACAACAGCGTACGTTGCGGAACAGTGGGGGCGCCGCTGGATAACAATTGACACGTCTCGTGTTTCTCTGGCGTTGGCGCGAGCTCGGCTGATGGGCGCGGCGTATCCGTATTATCTCTTGGCGGATACCGTCGAAGGTCAGCAGAAGATCGGCGAGATGTCTCATCGCGCCCCGTCGACACAGCCTGTTCACGGCGACATTAAACAGGGGTTCGTCTACCAGCGCGTTCCACATATTACTGTAGGTTCTATTGCTCACAACGCTGAAATCGACATAATCTGGGAACAATACGAGCCGAAACTGGATGAGCTTCGTCAGGAAATCAACCGCGCCGCCAAAAAGAAATGGGAAGAATGGGAACTGCCCCGCGAGTCGGACTCCCCGGAAATCCAGAAACTTCTCGACCAGTACTGGCGGCTTCGAATTGAACGTCAGAAGGAAATCGACGCCTCTATTGCCGCCAAAGCGGAATTCGAAAACCTATACGATAAACCCGTCGAGGAGAAAAAACGCGGTCGCGTTTCCGGTCCGTTTACGGTGGAAAGCCTGTCGCCGTTTAGAACGATGGAAGTCAACGCCGACGACTCCGTCCGCGACCCGATGGAACGCGTCGCCCGGGAGTTCCCCTCCGCCGGATTTGAACAGATGATTCTCAAAAACGTTCTCACGTCTGGCATTCAGCAAAGCGACAAGAAGGACAAAATCGTCTTTACCAGTTTGACGCCGATGCTCAACAAAGAGCTGCTTATTGCGGAAGGCACGTATATGGTCGGCGACGATATCAAGCGGGCGGGGCTGTTTCTCGGTCCGGAGTTCGGCTCCGTTTCCCGACAGGATTTAGTTCGCGCAGCAAAAGAGTCCGGCGATTTGGGGCACGACGTTTTGATTTCTCTGGCGTTCAATTACGAACCGCAAGCCAGTACTCTGGACAAGTTCGGACGGCTCCCGATTTTACGGGGAACAATCAACGCCGATCTTCACATGGCGGGCGACTTGAAAAACACGGGAAGCGGAAACCTGTTCGTCATTTTCGGCGAGCCGGATATTGAAATTCTGCCTGCGCCGAAGTTCCAGATTCAGGTTCAGCTTAAAGGCGTTGACGTCTACGTGCCCAGTTCCGGCGAGATTCGTTCTGACGATCCGGACGGAATCGCCTGCTGGTTTATTGATACGAATTACAACGACGAGAGCTTTTTCGTCCGTCAGGCGTATTTCCCCGGCACGACGAACGACCCGTACGACAAACTCAAAAAGACGCTCAAAGCGACAATCGATCCGGAAACGTGGCAAACCCTCAATACGACGCTTTCCGTCCCATTTGACAAACCGAAAACCGGCAGAATCGCCGTTAAGGTGATTAACCACCTCGGCGACGAAGTCTTGAAAGTTTACGATGTAGAATAAGGCGAGCCGGGGTGCGTAAGCCCCCGGTAAATGTCTCACGCGGAGGCGCGGAGGTGCGGAGGATGTTCGCGAAGTTTAAATAAAGGCGAGCCGGGGTGCGTAAGCCCCCGGTAAATGACGACCAAAAATCTAATATAGTTCCAAGATGTCG
>JAZUMX010000317.1:0-2471 GCA_045603865.1 Thermoguttaceae bacterium | reverse complement strand
TACGAGCTGACGTAGTCCGTTCGGTTTCGATGTTCGTCTGTTACAACCGGATACTTCCTCTTGACGTTGTTGCAGTACGCCAGCCAGTCGGACAGATCGCCGACGGATGCATTGGACGTCAGAACGCGGCGAATAAATCGCCCGGCGTCTGCGTGAATCTTCAAATCGGGCTGAAACGTCGGCTTGTTCAGTTCCGCGTCGTCGACGTCAACCATAACCTTGTACGCCGCCCGCGCGACGGATTCAAAGGCGTAGCCGATAATCCGGAGACACATTCGCGTTCCGAGAACGAGGACAAAGTCGGAATTTTGGAGAATGAAGTTGGCGGGACGCTCTCCCAGAATGCCGGGACGCCCAAAGAACAACGGGTTGTCTGACGGGATGAGGTCGATGCCGGAAATGGTCGTTAAGACGGGAACGCCGAGCTTTTCCGCCATCTGGAGGAACTCTTTGCGGCTGTCGGACAGCGTAACGCCGATACCCGCGACAATCACTGGACGTTTGGCGTCAGCAAGACGCGCCAGCGCCGTCTGCAGGTCTTTGTCGGAAACGTCCAGGTCTTGATCGTCCTCAGCCGGGTTGTACGAACGCAGCTGACGGGGGTCGATATCCGCCGACTGCACGTCCAGCGGGACGTCCAGCCAAACGGGTCCGGGGCGACCAGCTTTCGCCAAGCGCCAGGCGCGTTCCAGACAGTATCGGACGTCTTCCTTCCGGCTGACCATAACCGCGTACTTGGTAATCGGCTTGACGACGTCGACGATATTCAGCTCCTGATCTCCCAGCTGACGCAGCTTGAGATGAGGATACGACTTGATGCACGTGGCGTTTTTGATCTGTCCGGACACGACCAGCATGGGAATCGAGTCCAGCCAGGCTCCCGCGACGCCGGTAAGCGCGTTCGTCCCGCCGGGGCCGGTCGTAACGCACGCCACGCCGGGCTGATTGGAAATTCGGGCGAACCCTTCCGCCGCGATCGCCGCGCCCTGTTCGTGCATACAGCAAACGTACTGGATACGCTTCTCTTTCCCGAGAGCGTCGTCGAGAAACATCGCCCCGCCGCCGGAAACGAAAAACACGTTCTTCACGCCCCAGTCCGCTAACGTCTGAAAAATATAATCTGCAACTCGCATTGGTATATTTTAATAAATGGTTTCAATGTAGGATTAAATTCAGTTATATTGAAACAACAAGAATTTTTATTAAGTAATATCGGATTCTTCTGATCTTTCAAACTGCAATTGAAATATTTCTTTTTGGTTTTCAATCTCCTTTTGTAATTCCTCAATAGTTGGCAAGTATGGCAAATACTTTGAAGCGAATAATTGTTGATTTCCATTCAAAATAGAATATCTGGCAATATCCCTGCTCGTTTCAGAACATAAAATTAAACCGATGGTTGGATTATCTTCAGGACGTTTTTTCAATTCATCATACATTCTGATGTACATATCCATCTGTCCAACGTCTTGATGAGAAATGGCATCCGTTTTTAAATCGACTAATACAAAACACTTTAGTATATAATTATAAAAAACTAAATCAATGTAGTAGTCTCCCATATCTGTATTGATTCTTTGTTGCCTGGCAACAAATGCAAAGCCTTTTCCCAACTCCATTAAAAACTTTCCCAGATGGTTAATGATGGCCGTTTCTAATGCCGTTTCTGAGTAGGCGAAATCTTGAGAAATACCCAAAAACTCAGCGACTAACGGATTCTTAAAAAATTCCAATTTTTGGGTTGAAACGTCAACTGGAGCTTTAAATATCATCTCTTGATGAACAATATTTTTAGACTGCTGTGAATGAGAAAGCAATAAACGCTGATAATATTGTGTTGCAATATTACGATTAAGAAGTCGCACGCTCCAGCCTTCACGACTTGCTTCAGCTAAATACCAATTTCGAATGTTTTCATCGTCTACTCGTAAAACCGTTCTGATATGAGACCACGAAAGATTTTGCACACGCGTGTGCAGAATCTCTAAATCCGGAAATAACAAATAAAACTGACGAAAATAAGAAATGTTTCTAATACCAAAACCTTTACCAAAACGTTTGGTTAATTCTTCTGAAGCTATTTTAAGAATCTGTTTTCCGTATTGAGCGCGATTCTCTCCATTCTGTTCTTCATTGACAATACGTTTTCCTAAAAGCCAATATGAATCAATCATTATTCTATTGACCGCATTGCCCGCGTTCTCACGTCCTTTCTGGATAATTGAACAGATTTCACTCAGAAAAATATCATTTCGCTCGCTGCTAACTATATTTTCCATTTATACGCCTTTCCTGATTTCCATCAAAAATAATTATCGATCGCCGCTCCCTGTTCGTGCATACAGCAAACGTACTCAATCCGCTTCTCTTTCCCGAGGGCGTCGTCGAGAAACATCGCCCCGCCGCCGGAAACGAAAAACACGTTCTTCACGCCCCAGTCCGCTAACGTCTGAAAAATATAATCTGCAACT
>JAZUMX010000316.1:0-3421 GCA_045603865.1 Thermoguttaceae bacterium | reverse complement strand
ACTCCTCGCAGGCAGCGGTCATTTTCGAGTTCGACCCCATCGGAGAGTACAAGTACTCGTTCATCCCGCTACGAATCCATGGGCAGTGGTTATCGAAGAAGACGATTTTTTTGTCCTTGAAGTTCTCCTGAACCTGCTCCTCAAGACTCTGAATCTCGGGGTACAGACGATGGTTGTAGTCCCGGTTGTGGTCGTGTGGTTTGCGGTTTTTGCCTTGGTCGCCGTCTTCTACGCCGTCTTTGTCGATGAACGGGACGACGAAAATTTCCGCGTTTGTCAGAAGCCAGTTTCCCGCCTCGGAACCGGAAAGAATCTCCGTAATCATCCCCTCGACAGCCCAGCTGGCGGTCATTTCGCAGCAGTGATGGCGGCAGGTCAGAACGAGCGCAAATTTGGCGTTAGGGTTCCCCTCGCCGATACGCAGCAGTTCGACATTGCGCCCTTTGCGGCTTTTGCATAGCGTCGTGAAGTTCACTCCCGGGCGGTCTTTGAATTTCTCTTTGAATTCCTCCCAGTTCTTCTGAGTGTACAGCGGAGCCAGCGCGAAGAGAACCGACTTCTCGTCCGCGCCGAAGAGGTACGTGAACACCCGGTCGCTGTGGTTGGGCGATTTGGTCGTATAGAACCACGTTTTCCCTCCGTCGGTACTGACAGCGGGACCGCGGGAACCGACCCGGTTTGCCTTCTGAAAGTCGAATCGAATCTTCTGTCCCTGCGCGTTGCGAACCCGAAACGCGAAGTAAAACCATTCGCCCTTCGTATCGCGAAGATCCGGTCGCACGCGCGCCACGCCGTCTTGGATGGAATCGACGATAATATTCCCCCCGGGGAAATCGCAGTCGATAGCAACAGGCTCTTCCAGCGGGATTACGCTCAGGTAGATGGCGGTATTCCCCTCGTGCGAGGAGTAGTACGTAATATACAATTTTCCGTCGCGAATTGTAAAGCCGGGATAGCTGTTGTCGCCGGCGCTGGGGAGGATGGAATAGAGCTTAAAATGGCCGTCTTTGTCAATGAACCCGATTCCGGTCTTGCCGTTGACGCGACCGCCGGCGAGAATCCGACCGTCCGGGAGGTAAATGAAGTTCGGACCGCCCAGCGACGTCCCGCAATTGACAAACGTCCAGTCGGTGAACGGGGCTTTGGCGGTTCCGAAGTACGCGCTGCGGTCGGCTCCTTCACGACGCACAAGTATCTGCATTTCGCCAGTAGGAGCGAACCGGACAGTCGCTTCGTTTGGAAGCCCCGGGACGTTAAGCTGTGTTACGTTTTGGTAGTGAACGCCGTCGGTTGTCTTGACGAGGAAAATCTTCCAGTCGGGGCTTGTCGGCTGATAAATCACGCCGTAGCCGACGCCCTCATTCCAAGTAACACGCCAGAGCCAGTCCACGTCAGAGCGGATTGCCGGGTCGATTTCCACATTCGCGGGGTCGGAGAAATTCTGACCGTTCTGGTCGGAAAACGAAACCTGAACGATTCGCCCGACCAGTTTCTGATCCACGTAAACGCTCCCGCCCATGAGAACCATCAGCCGACCGTCGGGCGTTTCGCTGAGTTTGGCGTCGCGCAGGTTGAACTTCTTGCGCTGGAGCAGGGCGTCCGATTCCCACTTCTCGCCGTCGGGGCTGCAAAGTACGCGAACGACGCCGTCGCCCTCGCCGGTCTTCTTGCCGGGAATGTGTCCGACGGACGACTCGCGAAACGTGCAGTAAAATTTTCCCTTGAACTGAATGACGTCGGTAAACGCGCAGTGCTTCGCGCCGTTCCAGATCATTCGTGACGGGAATTGGGGCATGGACGGTTCCTGTCCCATAGCGGTTCGAAACGAAAGGATCAAAGCGAAAACCGCCACAGACCAAAACAGGATGCGCTTATTCATAAAAACCTCTCCGATGTTTGCGATGAAATACACTAAATATTCGGGAAAAGCGAATAACGTAACATGCTCCTCGTTACAGTTCCGTGCAAAGGTTGATAAACGCTTCTCTGATGTTGGATTTCTGTTCCGGCGAGCAGATGAACGCGCGGCGGTTGCCGTCTGCCATTTCTGAGAACGTAAAGCGTCCGTCGCTCTGAACGAGAATCTTTCCGCGCGGCGAGAGCGTGAAATAGTTTCGCCACGATTCCGGTCTGCCGGGGAAGAGAATGCAGGTCAAGTCCCACGTCGACTGACGTTTCCCGTCCAGGCCGCCGCGATGGATGCGGTAGGATTCCCGAAGAATGGAGTCTTTTGTCCGCAAGTCTGCATTGAAAGCGTCGCCGGGGAAGAGGATGTCAATGCCAACTTCATAGCCGCTGACGACGATTTCGCCGGGCCATTCCTGAAAGACCTTTGCAGCGGAGGGGATGTCGAGAATAACATTCCATTCCCGATGGTTTTCGTATTGCTTTGTATTGAACGCAAACGCGCCAGCCATCGCGCAAACCAGACGGACTTTCTTTTCCGCCAGTTCCATGCCGGTCAGCGGGGAGATGTCGTCGCCGGGCGTATCCATCAGCCGCGCCAGATTGGTCGACATTCCGACTTGAGCGATCACGATAGAATTGTCTTCCGCCGCTGCAAGAAGTTTTCTCAGCAAAACGATCGAGTCTTCTGGCTCCCAGTCCGCAGGGAAGGGGAACTTGGCAGAGCCGTCCTCGTTTTTCATCCCAATTACGTTCTGCGCATACCGACCGTCGTCGGGTCTCGAGCCGTTTTTGACAAGTCCAATCGGGACGTCCGGGTGTCCGTACTGAATATTGAACGCCTTGCAGTATTTGGCGGCGTTGATATTGCTCTTGGTAATCGTCAAGCCGATAAATTCAATCTGCCCGCGCTTGACCATGTTGTGAATAATCGCCAGCGCGAGGGCGTCATCGATGTCTCCGCCAATGTCGGTGTCGTAAATCAGCTTAACCGGTTTGTCGGCAGCATCGCGAACGGGAATGAGGTCTTCCGCCTTCACGTAAGGTAGAATCGCCATGACGGCAATGAATGTTACAAATAATCGTTTCATACAAACTCCTTTCTAAATAGTTGCGAGATAATTTGAACGCTGCAAATCATTGTTTTATTATAGCGATAAAAACGAATAAGTACAAGAGGACGCATAAATTATTTTCGGTTGAGGGCGTACACAAATCTTACCGCCGATTGCACATTGATGAGCCGACGCTCGGCAGTCTCTGCCGGCGGCGATGCGCCGAAGAAAAACCTCACGCGGAGCCGCGGAGGCGCGGAGGATGTCCGCGAAGTTATCAATTGGTGAACGCTTGCGGCGGAAGCCTCCAAAAATCTTTTTCGCAGAAGAACCCCTCCGACCTGCTGGATCGCGGCTGTATCAGCCGCCGAAGAAATCTCACGCGGAGACGCGGAGACGCAGAGAAAGTTCGCGAAGTTTTAAAAATTTCTTTGCGATCTATGCGTTCTTTGCGGCTTAAC
>JAZUMX010000315.1:0-7231 GCA_045603865.1 Thermoguttaceae bacterium | reverse complement strand
AATGATAACCGTTTTCCCGCAACTCGGGCAATAGGTTGCTTCGAATTGCGGCGCCCGGACGTTGCCCAGATAGACGTATTTCAGCCCGGCGTTATGAGCGATGTTCCAGGCGCGAAGAAGCGTTTCAACCGGCGTAGGCGCTCTGTCGATAATCTTGTACATGGGATGAAAGGCGGAAAAATGCACCGGAACGGCGTCGCCGAGATTCTCTAAAACCCAATCGCACCACGCCTGCAAGTCGGATTCGGAATCGTTGCCGACGTCGGTTGCTGCTCCGCTCCCGGAAATTGACGGTATAATCAGATTGGTTACTTCCAGCCAGACGTTCGTCTCGTTTTTGAGGTATTTCAGCGTGTCAAGAACCGCATTGACGTCAGCGTGACAAAACGCCTTGTAAAACTCCGGACGAATTCCTTTCAGGTCGACGTTGGCGGCGTCCATATTTTCAAACAGAATCTTTCTCGCCTCCGGCAAAACGTATCCGCCGGTAACAGCAACGTTTTTTACGCCCAATTCCCGACACGCTTTAGCGGCGTCTGCGGCGTACTCGTACCAGACAACCGGGTCGCTGTACGTATACGCAACGCTTATACAGCCGTGATCGACAGCGGTCTGAGCAATTTGTCGGGGCGAAACCGCAACACAGCGCAGTTCGTTTTCCTGACTTGTCGACAGCTGTGAGTTCTGACAGAACAGACACCCCAGATTGCAGCCGGCTGTTCCGAGCGACAAAACCTTTGAACCCGGGTAAAAATGATAGAGAGGCTTTTTCTCAATCGGGTCAATTGCCAAACCGGTATTGAGCCCATACGTTGTACTGACAATCTCGCCATTACTGCAGGAGCGAACATGACAAAATCCCCGCTGTCCTTCAGAAAGGGAACAAGCGCGCGGACAAACTGAACAAACGACTTTATCTGTCATGGCTTTTGAATTATTATTCAATGAATTTGAAAAACGATAATTCTCTTTGACTGCCTAATCGCCAACGGCGCGAGCGATAACGGCTACGTAGACGGTTTCAACGCCGATGGACTTCATCATCTTGGCGATTTCGTTACACGTTGCGCCGGTTGTCAGAACGTCGTCGACAATCAAAACGGACCTGGGCGGCTTCTTTGTATCGACATGCCACCGCCATTCAAACGCGCCGCGAACGTTTTCTCGTCTTTGCTGAGGGGAAAGGTTACGCTGAAGCGCTGTTACCGCAGTTCGACTCAGGGCGTCAACGTATTTAATTCCGCTGAGGTCGGATAGCCTTTGAGCGATAACGTCCGCATCATTAATGCCGCGTTCCTGAAAACGATTTTTATGCATCGGAGCGGGAACAATCCAATCGACGTTAAGGACTGGCGAGCCTTTCAAACGGGTTCTGTACAGGCTTTCTGCCAGGGCGCGGGCAAGATAAACGTGTTCCGGCTTTTTAATCATGTAAATCGCCTCTCTGAGAAGACCGTCGAACATGCCCAGCGTTACGACCTGATCAAAAGCGAATTTCTCTCCGCGGCAATGAACGCAATATCGAGACGAACTGCGCCCTTCTGTTCTATACGCTCCGCAGAAATTGCACCCCAACCACGGATTTATTATCAGCGCCCGATGACATTCCGGGCAGAAAAATCGATTGAGCAATCTGTCCTCCCCCGGCAGTTCGTCAATTTCCTTTCTGCAAATGTAACAGTGAGGAGAGTAAACCAGGCGAAAGAGAGAATCCCATACGGCATAGAACGGCGACATGTTCATGGTTAGGGAGTGGGGGAATGGGGAACAGGGAGCAGAAAATTTATTCGCCAAAGGGGAAAGCTTATTTCCTGCTCCCTGTTTCCTGTCCCTTACGCGGATCCTGTTTTCTTCTCTTCCGCCAGCATGCTTTTAACTTTGCTGCTCAGCACGGGAAAAGAGCTTGACAATTGAACCGTTTCACAATCAACGTTAGAAGGCACAGACAAGCGAACAGGCGAGTAATTCCAAATCGCCCGAATCCCCGCCTTGACCATTTTATCTGTAACATATTGAGCAACGCTTTGCGGTACGGTAATAATCCCGATGACAATCTGGTTCTGTTCTACAAACCTCTCCAACTCGTCGAGCGAATAAACGGGACAGGAACGAATGGACTTTCCGATTTTATTTTCGTCCACGTCGAACGCGGCGCAAATACTCAACCCGTGTTCGACAAATCCGGCATAGCCGAGAATCGCGCCGCCCAAAGCGCCCGCTCCAACCAGAACCGCTTTGCGCTGCTTGTCCCAACCGAGGAACGATTCTATCCGGCTGATCAGTTCGTCGATATTGTATCCGACTTTCGGACGGCCGGCAATGCCAGTCATGGAAAGATCTTTTCGAACCTGGACGCTAATAAGCCCCAAATCCTGAGCGATTCGCGTACACGACGCCTTCTCGACGCCCTCTCGCTGATACAGCTTGAGTTGTCGAAGATAGAGAGGCAATCGCTGTAAACTTGGGCTGGGATAGCCCTTTTTGTAATCTCGCTGTACGTTTTTTTCCGCTTTGTTCATGATTGTTTAATTCCGAATTTTTTCTGCCGCCTGTTCTCCGGAATGAATACAGGCGGGTACGCCGACGCCGCGATACGAATTCCCCGCAAGCGCCAAGCCGGGGATTGAGCCAACGATTTGTTCGATTTCCGCAACGCGATCCAAATGTCCAACGTAATACTGCGGCATTGTATTGGGCCAATGCGCTGTATGAACCGTATACGGCTGACCCTCGATTTTTAGCAGCGGACGCATCTTTTCCACAAGCAAAGGAGTAAGCTGTTCGTCGGGCATGACCGCCAAAGACGAATCTCTCGCTCCGCCGGCAAAAACGCGAATCAGCTGCGTTCCTTCCGGGGATCGGTGCGGATACTTGTGAGTTGAAAAACTCATGGCTAAAATCGGGGAATGTTCGATCTCCGGGACGACGGCGCCCATTCCGTCCATGGGATGATGAATCTGCTCATTCTTAAACGCCATCGAAGCGATTGCCGTACCGGTGTGACCGATTCCCCCCAGCAGTTCTCCCAGCCGGGCGTTAATCGGCGCCAAGAGTTCCTGAGCGTTGTACGACGGCGCTGCGACAATAACGGCGTCAAAAAGCTCTGTCCACGTTTGACGTTCAGACTCCGGTTTGTCCTGACCGTCTTGCCACGTAACGCGCCAGACGGGACGCCCTGAAATCGACGATTCCTGACTCAGGCTTGTAACGCGGCAATTCAGATTGAACGTCCCTTGGGGAAGTTTTTCGACAATTGTATTGCTCATCAGCGAAAAGCCGCCTTTGAGGGTAACGAACATGCTGTATCGAGGACCGCTTTCTTTCCCCGCCTGAGCTGCCGCTTTTGCGTCTCGAGCCGCCTTGCGCCGTTTCGCCATCTCAGCCCGCATGGCGATTATCAGGCTGCGATGTTCCTTTTCCATTTCTCGAAAACGCTCCATCGTTGCCAGGACGCTAAGTTCTTCCAGATTTGCGCCGTAGACCCCGGAAACCAACGGTTCGATAAGACGTTCAAAGACTTCTTTCCCCAGTCGTCGGCGTCCGAATTGAGCCATGCTTTCGTCGGCGTCGTCCTTTTTACGGGGAATGAACAACTCCAGTCCCGCCCGGATTTTACCCAACGGGCTGAGAAGTCCCGTTGTCGCCAAGGGCCACATTTTGGTCGGAGCCATCATCAAAAAGCCTTCCGGCAGTTTATGCAAGCGATTTCGGAACACGACAAACGTCTGTCGGTATTGAGAACTTGTCGTAACGAGCTGATCGGAAATCCCGAGCCGTTTGCACAAGTCCAAGCCCCACGGAACGGTCGTAATGAAATTGTCCGCCCCTTCTTCGATTTCCAAGCCGTCTTTGATTACCGTATTGAGAACCCCGCCGACTCGCGGTCTGGGGTCAAAAACGCTGATCGACGTTTCCGGACTGAGTTCATGTATATGAAACGCAGCCGCCAGACCGGAAATACCCGCTCCGATAACCGCGACGCGTCTGCAGATTGATTTATTATCTTGAGACATGTAAAAATTAGTGGTTAGTAATTGGTTGTAAGTGGTTAGTAAGTCGCTTTGCGCCCTTACCACTGAATACTTACCACTTACCACTACCCCTGCATTATATCCCTTTTCAATTTTAAAGCAATAAATTTTTATCGATTTTTAGAAAAAAAAGAGCATATTTATTTGACTATTTAATAGAATGATTTTGATTATTATCCCCCGATTTGAAAAAACGTAGTTTAATTGCGATAAGATGGTGAAGATGGAGAAATTTCAATTGTAATTTAGGCTTCATAAATGCATGTTATTTTAGGATAAAATCTGTTGGTTATCAGATAATAACCCCATCGTCGCCGACCAAGAAATATTTGCGGCGCCCTTCCATTATTTTCTTATCCTTGTATAATAACTGCGAGTTGTTTGAAACAAGAAACAAAAGGCGAGAAGCAGGAGGCTCCCGCCTTGTTTCACAACAGCTGTCTATACCCTTTTTTCAATCCTAATTCCCATGACCGGACCCTTTACTCATCTTCATTGTCATAGCGAATATTCCCTTTTAGACGGCGCAGGAACTCTGGACGGGCTGCTGTCGCGCGCCAAAGAGCTGGGCATGACGTCGCTGGCGTTAACAGACCACGGCAACCTGTACGGCGCGCTGAAATTCTACGAAATGGCGAAGAGCATGGATATTCACCCGGTTTTGGGGTACGAAGCGTACGTCGCGCCCGGCGACAGACGACTACACACCGGCGGCATGAAGGGGTCAAACTACCACTTGACCATGCTGGCGATGAACATGACCGGGTTTAACAACCTGATCAAACTGGCGTCGCTGGCGTTTTTGGAAGGGTATTACTACAAGCCGAGAATCGACAAGGAACTGCTCAAACAGTACAACGAGGGGATTATTGTTCTGTCCGGCTGTTTGGGCGGCGAGATCAATCAGCTGCTCATTTCTCCAACCGGCGCGGCGATTGAACAGGCGGAAGAAGTCGCCAACTGGTATCGAGACGTTTTCGGCGACCGCTATTATTTTGAAATCCAGAACAACGACATTCCCGAGCAGGCTATCGCGATGAAGCACATGGTCGAGATGTCCAAGCGAATGAACATCCCGCTTGTCGCCACGTCGGACGTCCATTACATCAAGCAGGAAGACGCCCCGGTGCAGGACATTCTTTTGTGCGTCAATACGAAATCGCTCCGGTCGGAACAGAACCGAATGCGAATGGAAACCGACCAGTTCTTCCTTCGGTCGCCGGAACAGATGTACGAGAAATTCCCGGGATTCGAGGATGCTGTGGCGCGCTCGGACGAAATCGCCCAACGGTGCGACGTGGACTGGAAACTCGGTCAGCGCTACTTCCCCGTCTTCACGCCGCCGGACGGCAAGACGTCTCAGGAATACCTGTGGGACTTGTGCATCGAGGGTTTGAAAAAGAACTACGCCAACAATCCCAAGCGTTACAAAGACGGAAAACTGTCACAGGAAGTTCTCGACCGACTCAAGAGAGAACACGACGTTATCAACAAGCTGGGATTTCCCAACTACTTTTTGATCGTTTGGGACTACGTGCATTTCGCCCGGGAAAAGGGGATTGAATGTACCGCCAGAGGTTCCGGCGTCGGCGCGCTGACAAGTTACGCCCTGGGTATCAGCCGCGTCTGCCCGCTGGAATACAATTTGTTGTTTGAACGATTCCTGGACGAGAACCGAACGGAGGCGCCTGATATCGACGTCGACTTTGAACAGGCGCGCCGGGCGGAAGTTATTCAGTACGTCAAAGACCGCTACGGGGAAGATCACGTTGCTCAAATCGGGACGTACGGCACGATGGCGGCGAAAAACGCGATCAAAGACGTTGGACGCGCGTTGGGAATTTCTCTTAACGAGGTGTCGATGTGCACGTCTAAAATTCCCGACGCCCCGCATACGACCATTAAAAAGACGCTGGCGGAAAGCCCGGACTTCAAAGCGATATACGACAACGATCCCACGCTTCACGATTTGATCGACCTGGCGATGAGAAGCGAGGGCTTGCCGCGCCAGTGCGGCACGCACGCCTGCGCCGTCGTTATTGGCGGGGACGCTATCGACAAGTTCATTCCCTTGATGACCGTCAGCGGAAAAGAGGACTATGTAACGCAATGGGAAGGATGTGACGTCGGAAAAGCCCGCTTGCTGAAAATGGACTTCCTCGGCTTGAGAAACCTCTCGATTTTGACCGACTCCGTCAGACTGATTAAGCAGACGACCGGGAAAGAACTTGACGTTTACAATCTGCCTCTGGATGACAAACCGTCTTACGACCTGCTGTGCCGCGGGGAATCCAAGGGCGTATTTCAGCTGGAATCCGGCGGGATGCGCGACCTGCTCAAGCGAATGAAGCCGGACAACATCCGCGACATCATCGCTATTTTGGCTCTGTATCGTCCCGGTCCGCTTGAAGGCGGCATGGTCGACACGTACATCGAAGTCAAGCACGGGCGTCAGGCGGCGGAGTACCTTCACCCGGTCATGAAAGAAGTTCTGGAAGAAACCAACGGCGTTATGGTTTATCAGGAACAGGTCATGCAGATTCTTTACAAGCTGGGCGAAATCCCCTTGGGCAAAGCGTACAAAGTCATTAAAGCCATCAGCAAAAAGAAACAGGCGATTATCGACGCCAACCACGAGGCGTTTGTCGAGGGCGCTCAGAAGAACGGCATGACCAAAGAAAACGCCGAGCTGGTTTGGAGTTTGATTATCAAGTTCGCCGGGTACGGGTTCAACAAATCCCATACAACCGCGTACGCCATGATCGCGTATATCACAGCGTATCTGAAATGTCACTATCCGGTAGAGTTCATGGCGGCTTTGCTGACCGGCGACCTTCTCAACCGACAGTTTAACAAGAAAGACCCGACCGTCGAGCATATTGAAGACTGCAAGCGCATGGGCGTTGAAGTCGTCCCGCCGTGCGTCAATACGATGGGTCCGACGTATCGCATTGAAGACGGCAAAATCCATTTCTGCGCCTGCGCGATTAAAAACTGCAACGAAGAAGCGGGAGCGGAAATTCGCCGCGAAGTAGAAGAACACGGTCCGTTTATTGACCTGTACGATTTCTGCGAACGCATCGACCAGAAATAGGTTTCCAAAGCGGCGGTCGAATCGTTGATTAAAGCCGGCGCGTTTGACTGCTTCCACGCTCCGCGCGCTGCGATGATTGCGGCTCTGGACAACGCGTTTGCCTCCG
>JAZUMX010000314.1:0-3414 GCA_045603865.1 Thermoguttaceae bacterium | reverse complement strand
TTCAGACGGTTAAGCTTCGGATCCTGAATGCGCCCCATGTCGGCAAGAATCGCGTTTGCTTCGTCCAAACGTCCTTCCTTGGACAACAAATAAACCAGCTGCGAATTCTGTTTGGGAGTTAAAGAACCCAGCTGACGCATGCGATTGAGAGCCGCAATGGCGTCTGAGTTGGAATTTTCCAAAATCGCAATCTCATATTGCAGCATCGGGATTTCAATCCAGTTGGTTCGCGCCTGATACGCTACTTTGAGCAAATCTTTGGCGCGAAGCAGCGCGTCTCTCTTGAGTTTATTGTTACGAATCTGCCAGACGATCTGAGCGGCTACTGCAAACTGATATTCTCCAGTTTTTTCGCCTATAACAGTTTTGACCTTTTCCAGCGTTTCGTTAATAAGCTTTTCATCATTTGCCGCTCTGGCAAGAAGAAACTTCCTCAAAATAATGTTTGTGTTATCCGGATTGAGTTCATAAAGCTGCTGCAAAACGTCTTGAGCCTTACTGAATTCATTCAGGACGACATACATTTCGGAAATGGATTTCAAAGCGGAAATCTTTTTTTCTACAGGAAGAAGGGTGATTTCCTTAAGCAGAGCGTCTACTTTAGGAGTTGCCCCAACTTTGCCCTCTGCCAGGATTTCTTTCAGTTCTACATTTAACAGGGCGGTTGAATATCCAACTTCTTTCTTCCCCTGAGCAATGTATTCTTTGGTCTGTTCGAAATCATCCTGAAGAAGAGCCACCATCGCCAAAGCCGACCAGTATGACGCCTGTTTTGGATTGTCATTCAAGGCGTTTTTAAGCAATGTTTGGGCTTCGTCAAATTTTCGGTCTTTAACCAGAACTTCACAACGCGCCAAAACCTGAATCGGATCGTCCAGTTTGACTTCGCCGGATTCATTGTCTGCAAACATCTTCATGACAACTTCAGAGCGCTGATCTTCCGGCAATTGCTGCTGACGAGCCAGTTCCAGCTGATAGAAAATCGCTTTAAGCCGCGGATCAGACAGGAAGGCGTTATCGCCAATCTGATCTTTAACTTTAACCAGCTGCTCGCGAGCTTCCGATTTGCGGCCTAAATGGAACAACGCCAATGCATAGCCTGTTCTGGCGCGAATGTTTTGGGGCATTTCCTTAAGAGCTTCGCTAAACATTTCAAGCTGAAGGTCGTACTGTTCCAACTGTTCGTAGCAAATTCCCAAATAGATTTGGGTTTGAGCGCGAAGCTCCGGAACGTTTTGCATCTCCAAACGCGCTTTATTAAAATGAGTAACAGCCTCTCGCCATTCTTTTTTATAAAGCGAAATCTGCCCGTCAAAGTATTCTATCATGAAAGCTGGATAGCTCTTTTTCTTTAACTCTTCCAGATAGCTTTTAGCCTCTTTGATTTTGCCAGACTTGATAAGAATATCCAACAGCTTGAACTTGGCAATCGCGGTGTCTTCTTTTTCCGCGTTTTCTCGGGCGAATTCCTCTGCCTTTTCCGGACGGTCGCGCTGCATTTCAAGCTGAATGCGGAGATTCAAACCGCGTTCATCGTCCGGGAAGAGCTTTTGGAACGTTGCCAACGCCGTGTCCGCGTCGGAAAAACGTTTGTCCAGCATGCCAATAATTACATTTGTAACAAGAGTTTCTTTGTCTTCCGGATTAATGCCGTTAGCATTTTGAAGATCTCTCTTTGCTTCTTCCAAACTGTCGTGATCCGCCAAAAATCTGGCTTTTAACGCGTACGCTTCAGCAGAACGTCCGTTTGAATCCGTCATTTTGTCCAAAATAATTTTGGCGTCTTTCAAATCCGACATGTTGTCAGCGTAAATTTCTGCGCTGCGAAGATACGCCTGCAAATAAGTAGGATCTCTTTGAATAACCATCGAAAGGTTGTCGATAGCTTCACGATACTTGTTAATGGCAACTTTGCAGTCTGCCATGTTAACCAAAATGGTCATATCGTTGGGATAATCTTTGACCAAATTTGAATAGTGTTTGATAGCGTCGTCGAAACGACGGTTCTTTTTACACAAGTCTGCAAGATTGTGGAGAATCTCCGTATGCTTACGGTTTTCAGGAAATCGCAGGGCCTTTTCCTGGTCTTCCATGGCAACCTTTTGCCACTGATTAGGATTTTTTTCTGCCAACCGAGCAGAAACTTCTGCCGCTTTCAGATGACCTGACGGGTCTTCATTGTAGAAAACGAGATATGTCCTAAGGTGACCGTAAGCGCTTTCATCTTCGCCTTTAGCAATTGCCGTTTCAGCAAGTTTGTATTCGTTGAAGGCATTGCGTTTGATCTGAAACTTTCGGAAAAGATAAACGCCGGGAATAATTGACAAGACCAACAACAGGATAATGATCAGAGCAACAATATTAACTCTTCGTTTTGCCATTGTACTACAAAAAATAATAAGGAATTAAAAAACAACTCGTTTTTTGAATCATCAGAGTTGTATGGCGAATAATTCGACTAAAGCCGAACTATACCAAAAGGCGTCTGTCTAAAAAACTGTATTAGTTTTTATATAACAAACGATTTAACTTGCTGGAATTTCATTTAGTCAAAAAACTTTAAGCTAAATACTATACAGCAATATAATAATGTATTATACCACATTTTCTATCAAATTTCTAGGGATAATCGGGAAAAAATATCCCCCAAATTCGAAAATATTTTAAAAGTGGTATGAAAAAAGTTCGAATTTGTCATATACATAAAATACGAAATACAGGTAAATTTGTTTCATTTTTAGAAATGATTTTAGGCAATTTCTTAAAACGATCGGTTTTCAATGACGATTTTTGGGCAGCAGTCCTGATTTGCGTTCACCCTTATTCTAGGGTGCGATAAATCTTGGGTTGAGAAAATAGGTAGTTTTTATTTTTGAACGCAGAGTACGCAGACTCCTCGCAGAGAGCGCAGAAGCAATCAAACATGTGTCATCTACGCCCGATTCTCGGGCTATGACACGATGTTTGCTTGCATATTTTAATTTATTTATCGGGCGGGAATCGTGGCGTAGACAACGAAGTTGGCGTCGTCGCCACATTCCCAGCCCGTCTGCGTATTCTGCGGATATTCTGCGGTCTCTGCGTTCTCTTTCCTATTTCATGATTTCATGCCCACCCAATTTGAACGCACCTTTATTCTATTTTTTCTTTAGAGTCCCCCTTGCCAAAAAAGAAAAAATGATTATATTAGTCAAAGAAATAATTCAGGAAAGAAATTTTCTGAATTTCTTCGACCGGGGCGTGGCGCAGCCTGGATAGCGCGTTTGACTGGGGGTCAAAAGGCCGCTGGTTCAATTCCAGTCGCCCCGATAACAGGCGTATTCGAAAGAATGCGCCTGTGTTTTTTCTTGTTTTTTATAGCGGTTTTTCTTAGACTAAGATCGAAATACAAAGAACCTGCGAGGAATAAACTCC
>JAZUMX010000313.1:0-3471 GCA_045603865.1 Thermoguttaceae bacterium | reverse complement strand
TTCCATTTCGTGGGCTAAACGGATGTTATCTCTTATTCCGCTGCCGGCACGTCTCCGACGATTGTCAGGTAATCGTCGATCGCCTGGCTGTTGTGGTTGAGCAGGACTGCAACGTTGGCGGCAATGCGCGGGGCTTGTTTCTCGATGAAGTATTTGGCGATCTTCTTCTTTCTGTCACACTTCTCTGCCTGAGCGAGGAACAGGTGCCCGATGAGAATGTCGATAGCGCAGTCAACCAATTTGCGAGCGGACAGGTCAATATAGCCAGCGCCCTGCTCTTTAACGAAGTTGATGGCTTCGACGGTCTTTTTCCGGCTTTCAATCAGACTGGCTTTGAGCGTTTCCAGATCGGCGTCGTCAAACGTTTTGGATTCAAACGTATCGACGATGTACGATTCAAACGTTCCGGACGTGATGCCTTTGATAACGGCGACGACCTGAAGCTGGCTGGTGCCTTCGTAGATGTTGGTAATGCGGGCGTCGCGAACGTAGCGTTCGGCGGCGTAGTCTTTGATGTATCCGGACCCGCCGAGAACCTGAAGACCCATGTTGGAAACTTCAATCGCCATTTCAGACCCGTAGTACTTTGACATCGGGGTGAGCATGCCGTTGATTCGTTTCGCGTTACGAGCGGCTTTGCGCTGTTCGGAAACGATTTCTTTCGGAATGCCGGGCGTCTGGGAGAGTCGTTCGCCGTTGTTCTGTTTGTCACATACTGTACAGGTGTGATACGTCAAAGCGCGGGAAGCTTCGATTTTCACCTTCATATCGACGAGCATTTCCGCAACCGGCGGAAGAACTTCAATCGGGGCGCCGAACTGCTCTCTGGCGGCGGCGTATGTTCGCGCCAGACGGAACGCGGCTTCTGCCACGCCTAAACTCTGAGCGGCAATGCCGACACGAGCGCCGTTCATCAACGCCATGACGTAGGTAATCAGCCCGCGCTGACGTTCGCCAACGAGCAGAGCCGGAGTGTTGGTAAACGTCAGTTCGCAAGTCGGAGAACCGTGAATGCCCAGCTTTTCTTCCAGGAGTCGAACTTTGACGGTTTCGTCCGATTCGACGTAGAAGAGGCTCAAGCCGCGGCCGTCGGTGATTTCCGGTTCGCTTCTGGCGAGAACGAGTAGGATTTCTCCGCAGCCGTTGGTAATAAACCGTTTAACGCCGTTGAGAACCCATTTGCCGTCTTCGGTCAGTTCGGCTTTAAGTCGGACGGCTTGCAGGTCGCTGCCGGCGTCCGGTTCGGTCAAGACCATAGCGCCGGTAACTTCTCCGGTGCAGAATCGGCTTAAGGACATGTCTTTGATTTCCTGAGAGGCAAAGGCGTTAATCGTTTCCGCAATTCCCTGCAGACCGAACATGTTCATAAACGAACAGTCGGCGCGGGAGACGATTTCCGTAGCCATGGTGTAAATCAGGTTCGGGCAGTTCAACCCGCCGTATCGGCGCGGGAGAGTAAACCCGAGCAGGTTGCCCTGAGCGAGCTTGTCGAGGTTTTTCTGCGTCAGGGGGTTGTATGTAACAGTGCCGTCGTCGTTGAGCGTATGCCCTTCGTTATCGACCTGTTCCGCGGCTGGCGCGATGGTGTCAGCGGCGATGCTGCCGACGATTTTCAGAATCTCGGCGTATCCGGTAACAGCGTCATCGACGGTTTCCGGGGCGTAATCCGCATCGCCGTTTTCCGCGAACATTTCCTGCAGTTCTGCCAGTTCCTTAATGTTAAGGGTGTCAAGAGCGAACTGAATGTCTTCGTTGTCAAGAAAATAGTTTCCCATGTGAATGTCTCCTTATTATTCCGCTCTTCGCAGTTTGATAGCCTTAATCATTTTTGGAACGACGTCGTTCAAATCGCCGACAATGCCGTAGTTGGCGATGCCGAAAATAGGGGCGTCAGGATCGTTGTTGATAGCGATAATTTTCGCCGATTCCTGCATGCCGGCGCGATGCTGAACCGCTCCGGAAATGCCGATGGCGATGTACATGGCTGGTCTAACGGTCGTTCCCGTTTGTCCGATTTGATATTCTTTGCCGATAAACCCGCTGTCGACCGCGGCGCGAGACGCGCCAACCGCTCCGCCAAGGGCTCCGGCGAGTTCTTTAATCAGGTCGAAATTCTCTTTGCTGCCAACGCCCCCGCCGCCGGCAACGATAATTCGCGCCGCTTTGAGGTTGACTTTTTTCTGTTCTTTGAACTGTTCGAGAACCTCGACAACGCCAGCCAGCTGATCGACGTCAACGTCTTCTTTGATAACCTGTCCTTTGTGGGACGCGTCCGGCGGCAGAAGCGGCATGACGCCTTCTCGAACCGTCGCCATCTGCGGCCATTGCGTATAGTTGACAATCGTCGCGATGATGTTGCCGCCAAAGGCGGGACGAATCTGCAGCAGCAGATTTTCGTGGACTTCGCCCGTCTTGGAGTCGGTCACGTTTTGAATGTCCAGGTCGGTGCAGTCGGCAGTCAGCCCGGAACGGGTTTCAGAAGCGATTCGCGGCGCCAGGTCTCGACCCAGCGGCGTAGCTCCGTAGAGAACGATTTGCGGTTCGTACTTGGCGATTAAATCGCAGACGATTCGGGCAAACGGCTGAGTGGTATAAGATTTCAGACACGGTTTATCGACAATGTAAACGACGTCCGCGCCCTGCGCGATCAGAGCGGGGGCGAGCGGTTCAACGTTATATCCCGGTAAAACAGCTCCGACTTTAACGCCGAGACGGTCAGCCAACAGCCGCGCGCGCCCCAGCAATTCCAGACAAACGTCGTTCAGAACGCCGTCTTCCTGTTCGGCGAAAACCCATACTTCGCCCTGTTTATTTGGTTGAGTCATAATAGTTTAGGGTATGTTAAAATGCAGGTTCTATTTTTAGCTCTAATGCCTATTGCCTATTGCCTACTGCCTGGCGCTTAGGGGAAAACCATAGAGTTAACCCAAAACGCCAGACCTAAGCGCCGTATTACAACGTCTTGTCTTCGACCAGTTCGTGAATCAAGCCATTAATGCCTTCTTCGGTCGGTTCGACGTTCTTAAAGCCTTCTTTTGTCAGAACGATTGACAACACCTTGAACACTTTCGTCGGCGAGCCAGCCAAACCGCAGCGGTCAAGATCCGCGTTGACGTCGTCCAGACTCCACTGTTCAATGAGCAATCCCTTTTGAGCCAGTTTCGCTTTTTCCTCTTCCGCGTCCGGAGCGAGTTCGCCGGGAACGCGGGCGAAACGATATTTCAGCGTCTTGCAGGCGGACAGCGGACGGGGTTCGTTGGCAGTGTCCAAAACAGTAATCAAACACGGCAGCTGGCATTTGACGACTTCCCAGCCGGACCCCGTGTTGCGTCGAACGGTAATCGTTTTGTCGTCTGCGTCAACGACCTGTTCCAGATACGTGATTTGCGGGATCGCCAGTTTTTCCGCGATCTGCGGACCGACCTGGGCGGTGTCGCCGTCAATCGCCTGACGTCCGCACAGAACGATGTC
>JAZUMX010000312.1:0-6962 GCA_045603865.1 Thermoguttaceae bacterium | reverse complement strand
CATGCATTCTTATTAGCCAATAAACTGGAATTCTCGATAATTCGAGTTTTTCGTCGTTTATATAACGCCTTATACAACGTCTGAATCCAAATATACTCGTATGCGCGACCTTGATCGTTACTTCTTGTAGTCATTTAGACGCCAGCCTCCTCCATATCCCACAAACGCAAATTTACTTCCTTGTTTGCAACTTTTCCCTCTAAATGATCTCTAATAGAACACGCAACCTCATAAGCGAGATTAACGGGAACTGCGTTGCCTATCATCTTGTACGCATCATTCGTATTTTTATACAAGAACTGGAAATCATCTGGGAAACCTTGTATTCGAGCAACTTCTCGTATTGTCATGCGCCTGTAAAGATGTTCTTTACCTTCAACAAAACGGCAATCATTTTTCCCAAACTTAATCATAGTTGGCGCCTGGGGGTGCAACTGGCATTGTCTGCCGGACGCCTGAACTGTAAACGCTTGTTCGTCCCACGTCTTAACGCGATTTCGGCTCATAAAAATGGGAGAAAACGAACCTGTAAAATATTCGTTATTATTTATTGCTTCGGGATTGTGGTGATTTTTATCAGCAGAGGGAACGGCTGTAAATTGCAAATCCCAAATAACGTCTCGCAATGTAAGTTTTTTTCTGTCGCTTTTTGTTGAACCTTTAGGAAAACTAAACCGAATGCCTAAATCTTTACGGAACCCAATATAAAAGACTCGTTTTCTTTCTTCGGCTACCCCATAATCTTTAGCATTAACCAAAGTAAGAGAGACGTCGTATCCCGCTTTGTCAAACAAATCCAAAATCCGTCTAACCGCAGCGCTATGGCGCTGAGCCAACATGCCGCTGACGTTTTCAGCAAGGAAAAACTTGGGTGCAAACTCTTCAAGAATCCGGATATATTCAAAAAAGAGTTGTCCTCTTTTATCGTTAATACCCCGCAACGAACCGGCTTCAGACCACGACTGGCAAGGCGGACCGCCAATTATCCCATCCACTTCGGAAGATATATGTTTTGCAACTTCGTTTTTAGTTACTTGCAATATATCTTTCTCTATAAGATACGTATCAGGATGATTAACCCTGAACGTTTCCCATATCGTAGAATCAAACTCGTTAGCGACGGGAATGGAAAATCCTGCTTTCTCAAATCCGAGGTCTAATCCTCCGCAGCCGCTAAATAGACTTATAACGTTCATATATTCTGTCGATTGATATTTTGTTGAAAGTTTATTATGTAATAACCTCTGGCTATTATTGCGAAGATTAAAACGTCCGATAATTATATTATCTGAAATTCTAGAAAAGTCAATCCCTGTTAAAAATGAGTTTCTGTTATAATGATTTAACGCAATTTTTCTGGCGCCCCCCCTTTTATTTTTCTTAACGACTTTGTAAAATAGTAAAAATATAGTTGACGAATAACGTCGATAACTTTTTCATTTCCTTTTATATTGGAGCAATCTGCCATGGATCGCAGAAAATTTATTGCCGCGTCGGCAGCGCTGGCAGTCGGAACGCTTGCTGGCGCATCGTCTGGCGTTTTTGCCGAAGAACCCGTTTCACAAGAATCAACCGTAAAGGAGAAAACCATGAGTAAAAAAATCGTAGTAGCCGCTGACCCGTTTGCCGTTGGACTCAAAGACGCCGTTGTTGCCGATCTGAAGGGCAAAGGATACGAAGTCATTGACGTCGGCGCCCGCGCTGAAAATCCGGACATCCCCTACTTCGAATCCGCTCCGATCGCCTGCAAGTACATTCAGGACGGAACTTGTGAAAACGGCATTCTGTTCTGCGGAACCGGCATGGGCATGTCGATTGTCGCCAACAAATGCAAAGGCATTCGCGCGTCTGTCGTCGAAAGCGTTTTCGCCACGAAAATGTGCCGAACAATCAACAACTCCAACGTTTTGTGCCTCGGCGCCATGATTTGGGGCGAAGCCATGGCTCTGGACGCTGTCGATACGTTCCTCAACACCGCGTTCACCTCTGCTCTGCCGCAGTTTGCCGACTTCCTCAAGGAAGCCGCCAAGAAGGTCGACGCGTTCGACGAAAAGAACCTGAAATAATAATTAGCTGTTAGCTATTAGCTCCTAGTCATTAGCTTTGTTATATGTATTTCTTAGCGTTAATAATTAAAGCCGGAAACTAAAAATACAAAGCTAAAAGCTAGGGGCTAGTAGCTAAAAACTCCTCACTCCTCATTCCTAACTATTCAGAGTTTCCATGGCAATTACAGTAACCTGTCCCGGATGTCATAAAAAGTTCGTTGTCAGCGAGAAGTTCGCCGGCAAGAGCGGTCCTTGCAAGTACTGCAAGACTATTATCAAAATCCCCAACGAAGCTCCCGCAGCAGAGAAAGTCGTCATTCACGGTGGAGAGTCATTTTCCAGCGGCGGTAAAAACGCCCAGGGAAAACTTGTCCTCAAACCGTTGGAACGCGGCGAGAGAAAGTTTAACCGGGTTCAGGCAATCATTATAACAGCAGGGGTGTTGGGCGCGCTGATAGCAACGTTTGTTCTGGGAAAGTTTATCAACCTGAACGAAAACTTTATCGTTGCCGCTGCTGGATTATGCGTTGTTACGCCGGTGATTGTTGGAGGCTTGTATCCGCTGGTTAAAAAGGACGAGATGCTGGAATCCATTCACGGTTTCGACTTCTACTGGAGAACAGGCGTAATTTCTCTGGTTTACGTTGGCATGTGGGGAGCGTTGTCGTATTTGATGTACTTGGGTACGTTATCCAGTCAAACGCCGGTGATGTGGGCGATTTGCTCAATCGTCCTTGCAGCGTTTGGAACGTTTATGTGCATGTGTTTTTACGAACTGGAATGGGGAAGCGCAGCGTTTCATACCTTGGCGTTTATTCTCATAACGCTGCTTTTGCGATACCTTGCTGGGATTGTCTGGTTCTCGCAGGTTGTAATCGAAAGCGCAGCGGGAAAGAACGCGCCTCCGCCTCCGCCGATGTAATAATTGATATTTTCCGTATCCTATGAGGGACACAAAAAAACAGCGGTTAGAAACATTTGTTTAACCGCTGTTTTTATTTTGTCTGGTTGTTAAAACAACTTAAGGTTTATGCAGACGCACTAATTTTTAGAGCGAAAATCTTCCGGGGTCATGTTGTGCCGCTGCTGGAAAGCGCGGAAGAAGTATTCGTAACAGTTAAATCCGGAATTTGCCGCCACCTGACCGATTTTTTGATCGGTTTGAAGCAGCAGGAATTCAGCCTTTTCCATTCGAAGACGGGTAATAACCTTGTTAATCGTCCGTCCAAAACTGGCTAAAAATCGACGATCCAGCATGGCGCGGGAAAGTTTTACGCTGTTGGCGACGTCAACAGCAGAAATCTTTTCCGTGTAATGCTTTCGAATGAATTCAATCGCCTCAATGCAGTACGGATCGGTTGTAGCAACCGTATCCGTTGAATGTCTTGCAACAGCGCCTTTGGGAGGAACGACAATTGGAGCGTGAGCTTCTGCGGCGCTGTTTTCATTTTTGCGACTGTTCATTTTCTTGTCCAGCAGTTCTGCTGCAAGATAACCGTATCTTTCAGCGTCCAGATCAATGCTGGATAACTGAGGCGAAGACAAACTGCACATAAGCGAATCGTTGGAAACGCCCAAAACGGCAACCTGATTAGGAACGTCCAATTCGAGTTCTTTGCACGCCTCAATGATTCTTTCCGCCAACATATCGGAAGCAGCCAGAATCCCAACGGGATACGTGAGTTTTTTGAGCCATTTAATCAAGGATTTACGGCGAGCGTCATTCCAATATGGACGATGATACTCGTATTCTGTAGAGACGTCGTCCGGGTAAACAAAGCATCGGCGATCCTGTTTACGCAATTCCTGAACAAAGAAGTCTCGCAGGCGGTTGCACCACCAGACGTTGTTAACTGCGTACCACGCAATATTAGTCAAACCCCTGTCGCAAAAATGCATGGCGGCAATCTTTGCAATTTCTTCAAAATCGAAATCAATATCTACGCCACTGGGAATGTCGTTATTGAGGAGTTCAACAATCGGAATTTTTTTCTTCTGAAGTTGACGATAGATGTCTGTTGAGTTGCTTTGGGAAATGATGCCATCTCCATGCCATGATGCGAAATCTCCTGGAACTTTTTCGCATACGTTGCAAGGTTCTAACCGAACATGCCACGGCGTCATATTTTTTGACGCCAGAGTCTGTGTGTAGTTCAGCACCCCCTTGAGAACGCCGCGCCCAAAATCGCTGGACGTTTCAATAAGAGCCAAAACCTGTCGTTGTGTGTTTTGCATAAAAAATTAATGAAATAAAAAACTCGCCCTATTACTCAAAACAAAATCAAATATACTTCTAACGCCAATGGAAAAACGGATAAAACGTTAAAAGGCAACAAGATACTCTAATTGCGTTTTGAATAACAATATAATTACATATTGCGACATTATTTATACCACATTTTCAAAGTTTTGCAATAGGACAATTATTAATTGTAAAAAATTATAAATATTTGCATTTATATAGTTCTATATCTGTTTTTTCTTAAGATTTCATCATGATTGCTCCACTTTTTTAAATGATTCACCCTTGAAGAATAACTTTCCGATGTATAATATAACAGGTAGTTGCCGAGCGCTTGATAGCTAATTATTCCATAACGTGTTAAAATAGTTAGCTTTTAGCAGTTGCCTTATAACAAAGCGCCTTGCAGCAACAAATCAATTCAAACAATCATATAACATTTGCCTGTGACGCCTAATTTAGTAATTATTTTCATTTTTCAATGCTGACGCTCAGTGATTTTGCTCCAGACTCCGTCAAATTTGTAAATCGATATGACATCTAACGACAACCCGTTTTTGCCGACGACCGCTCAGGAAATGCGTCAGCGCGGCTGGGACTACGTAGATCTGGTTTTCGTAACCGGAGACGCGTACGTCGACCATCCGTCTTTTGCCGCAGCAATCTTGGGGCGATGGCTTTCCAAACACGGGTATCGGGTTGCGATTCTCGACCAGCCGGACTGGCACAGCTGTCAGCCGTGGCGAGAGTTTGGGCGTCCGCGCCTGGCTTTTGGGATTTCCGCTGGCGCGATGGACTCGATGGTCAACAAGTACACGCCGTTCAGACGTCTTCGTTCTGCCGACGCGTATTCTCCCAACGGGGAGCTGGGGCGGCGTCCCGACAGAGCGGTCAACGTGTATTCTCAGCGCGCCCGGGAAGCGTATCCCGGCTGTACGGTTCTCATCGGCGGGATAGAGGCGTCGCTGCGTCGGCTGGCGCATTACGACCATTACAGCGACAAACTGCGGCGGTCGGTTCTGCTCGATTCCAAGGCGGATTTGCTCATGTACGGCATGGGCGAACTGACGTTTCTGGAAGTCATGCGGCGTCTGGAAGACCATCTAAACGACGAGTCCGGCGACTTGTCCTGGCTTCACGACATTCCCGGGACGGCGTACCGCGGCGGAATGAAAACGCCCATCCCAACTGGCGACGACGTTATCGAACTGCCGACCTGGGACGAGGTTCAGCAATCCAAAGAGAAGTTTGCTGAGATGACGCGAATAATTTACAACGAACTCAACCCGTTTTGCGCCCGGACGCTGGTTCAGCGATTTGGGACGGAACACGTCGTCGTTCGTCCGCCGCAAAGACCGCTGACGGAATCAGAAATGGACGAGGTCTATTCGATGCCCTTTACGCGTCAGGCGCACCCCAAATACGGCTCGGCCGAGATTCCCGCTTTGACCGTAATTCGGAACTCGGTTCAGATTGTCCGAGGCTGTTTTGGCGGCTGTTCGTTCTGCTCGATTGCGGCTCACGAAGGGAAAATAATCCAGTCTCGAAGCTGTAACAACGTCCTGGACGAGATTCGACGCATGCAGTCTCAGCCCGGGTTTACCGGCGTTATCAGCGACCTGGGCGGTCCCACCGCCAACAGCTATCAAATGACGTGTCGACGCCCTGAGCAGATGAAGCGGTGCCGCCGGACGTCTTGCCTGTATCCCAAAATCTGTCCTAACCTCAATACGGATCATACGCCTGTAATTGAACTGATGGAATCGGCGCGGAAAATCAAGGGCGTCAAAAAGGCGTTTATCGCGTCGGGAATACGAACCGACGTCGCGCTTTCCAGCCCGGAATACATCCAGAAACTGGCAGACAATTTCGTCGGCGGGTATCTCAAAACCGCCCCGGAACACGTCGCTGGGGAGGTTCTGCAATGCATGCAAAAGCCCAGCATCGACGTCTACGAGCGGTTTGTAACACAGTTTGAAAACGCCAGTCAACGCTGCGGGAAAAAGCAGTATCTTATTCCCTATTTTATCGCAGGGCACCCCGGCTGCGACCTGAAAGCCATGATTCGTCTGGCGGAATACCTTCGCGATCATAACCTTCGACCCCAGCAGGTTCAGGACTTCTGGCCCGGTCCGTTTGACTGGGCGACGGCTATGTACTATACCGAGTCCGACCCCGCGACGGGAAAACCGCTATACGTCGCCAAAAACGAGCGGGACAGACGCATGCAGCGCGCCTTGATGCAGTATTTTCTCCCGGAGAATTACCAGTGGGTCAAAGAGGCGTTGATAAAAGAAGGTCGAAAAGACCTAATCGGATACGGTCCCAAATGTCTCATTCCACCCAATCCGCCAAAGCAGGCGTCTTCTAAACAGAAGTTCTCCAAAAACAATCCGAAAAAACGTCATGGCGGCTATCGGCAGAAGTAACGCCCTGCCCTGCTGCAATCTTTTTATGCCTCTTGACGGGGAGTCTTGGGACGGGTATAATCAAATAAAAAAAACTCGCAGCCAATATTTTAATCACGACCATGCAAACGATTTCCACGCAAACGTTAATTCTCGGTTCCGGCGCCGCGGGACTCAATGCGGCAGTCTCCCTCAAACGCCTTGGCGTTGACGATTTAATCGTGTTGACAGAAGGGCTTCAGATGGGGACGTCAATCAATACAG
>JAZUMX010000311.1:0-3764 GCA_045603865.1 Thermoguttaceae bacterium | reverse complement strand
GGTAAAGCAGATGTTCGGCTTGCGGGGGAACTGCGCCGCCTGACGAATCAGAGCCAGCGACTGCTCGTGCGTCAGCTCGTCCGGGTGCGGGACGTGCTGCGCTTCCGCCCGGCAGTGCTTGCAAACCAGATCGCACGCGCGAGTCGTTTCGTAATAAAACATCAACGGGTTGACGGAAAAATCTTCTGCGGTATAGGGAGTGTGGAGCATCGTTATGGGTATTGTTAAAATCTATGATGGTTTGAGTTAGGAGTTAGGAGTGAGGAGTGAGGAGTTGAGGCTTCGCGTTCATCCCTACTGCCTATTGCCTACTGCCTACTTGCTCAGCCAAACGTCGCGCGCTTCTTTCCAGCGCTGGGCTTGAATTTTGAACGTTTCTGGAGGGATTCGGTCTTTTTGCTCTTTGAGTTTCAGACCTAAATCGACCATCCATTTTTGGAAATACTGAACGGATTGACGATTGACGTACGGCTTACCGTCAAACTCGACGTAAAACGGGGCGGAGATAGCGCAGCGGTACGTGTCGGGCGTTTCCGTTACAACGCGGACGAGAAACCAGCCGCTGTCTTCAAAATCGACGGACGGCAGCTTGTTGTCCGCGTCCTTTTGGGCGTCGTCCATGCGGTACGTTTTGTAAACCTCTCCGTTTTTGATAATCTCAATATAGTCTATCTGCTCGCGGGTCGCCAGCGTCAGGTTCAATTCCAGCGACAGCAGCGCGTGTTTGCCGTTGTACTCGGTTTTTCCTTTGAACACGTGCCCAGGGGGAAACCCGTTGACCGTCGGCGTGATGAGCGGCCCGTTGGTTACGACGGCTTGCCCTTTTTTCAGACACGCCCAAAAGTCCGGAACCGACCATTGGGAATCCAGCTTGACGTAAACGCGATTGTATCCCAGCGGGTTTTTGGACTTCCCCGACCCTGACCCTGCTGTCGGCGGGATTCGGTATCCGCAGTTGAGCAGATGGAAGTAAATGCTCTGTTTCCATCGAACCTGGTCTTTGAGGTTTGGGAACAACTCCCGGTCGTAGGGGCGCCCCTGTTCCGGGACGTCCATGTACGTCCGCCCCACGCAGGCGTCGAGTATTTCGACGGAATCAATCAGCCCCAGCGCGACGAGAATCGGCAAGTCGTCCATGGCGATATTGGCGCAGTCTATCCAGGCGTCTGGATACTGCTGTTTAATGGACTGCAAGTATCCGACGGCGTCCGCCCGTTTATTCTTTTCGTCTTGGGACAAAACCGGCGCAGGCAGATTGAAAATATTGACGCAGCAGCCGGAGACCTCGTACCGACCCGCCATCGGGTAGATGTAACAGCCCCGGCCGGCGGACGAAATCAGAGGACGCGGCAGCTTATTGCTTTCCCAATAGTTTTTGCCGGAGTTGTCCCACGTTACAATCGGGACGAAATCCAGCCCCTCCGCCCGAAACAGAACCGGCATTTCCAAAACGGATCGCCAGTTATCCAGATCGGCGCACGCCCAGCCCTCTTCCCGCATCCGACCGACGCGCTGCAGGGAAACCGTCTGAGCGTCCGTCCCGTTGCGAGGCATGTCCAAACGCCCATTGCGAGTCGTGTACTCCGGGCTGGATTCAATCTCGAATTCGTAGTATCCCATCGGCAGCTTGAGGTCAAGACGACCGGAATCAATCGTGTTGTGATCCATCCAGAACGGCAGGTTCGGTAAGCGCCGCCCGGTTCCCTTCGGCGTTTTCAGGTACAGACGAAACGGAATCGGCTTGCCCGTCTCCTGAACAACGATCGTCAGGTTATTCGTCCCGGACTCCGCCCCAAAGGCGCCCGACGCGGATATAATCAACAGCGCCGCCGCGGCAGCGTAAAGTATCTTGTTCATGGCTAATAATTTTAGTTTAAGGTTTATAGTATTATACCAACGTTGAGATAAAGTGAAATAGTGTACCTATGTATATTACTATACTATACTCTTCCTCTTTTGAATTGTAATTTTTGGTTATTTTTGTAAATTTTTGGTCAAAATGGCGATTCTTTGTTGAAAAGGTCAAAATACGTGTTATAATTTATAAGAAGTAAAATAGTAAAATTTTGGATTCAATACCTTTTACAAATATATGAACAAAGCCATGAATAAACCTTTTGTATTGCTTTCCCGCTTTTTTGCGGCGTTGGTTGTTATAGCGTTTGCCGCGTCTGCGCTGGCGGACGTTGTTTACGTTCCGTTTGTCAAGGTGGACGTGAACGGGTACGATAATGCTTCCAATAAAGCAAAATCCGGCACGTTACCCGGTTATAATACAATGAACTTTGCCAACGCTACGCTTACCAACACGGTTACCGTTAGTCCAGACGTTTCCGTAACGGTTGATCGCGTATCTACCACTAAAAACAGAGATCGCGAATCTAACAAGGGCGATGGGTTGACAAACGACTTTATCTTTGAACAGAGTACGGATCAGCCAATTACGGTTACTCTTAACGGTTTGACAGTTGGAAAAGAGTACTCGCTTAAGATTTATTCTCAAGATATTACTGCCAACAACGGCACACATGGAACATGGAATATAACGCAGGGCGAAACGACAACTCAGATTGGCGTTCAGAAAAACACGACCGGCGCTGCCAGCTATAAAACAACAGATGCCGCTACCTATTTGGCGTACACGTTTACCGCCAGCGCCAATACGGCTGTTCTGACTGGTCTTGCAACAGACCAGTTTGTTTTCCTCAACGGAATAGAACTCAACGAAGCCTACGATTCGGCGTCGGGATACACCTATTTTGACGTCAACTCCAATCAAAGAGACGGTTCGGAAACTCGAATCATTTCGCCGCGTGCGACAGAACTTTTTGTGGATAATTCAACCACGTCCAATACCGCAACCGCAACGGCTCCGTCTGGAATTACGATGACGGTAACGTCAGAAGCCGTTCTCAATTCCAGAACGCGAAATAAAACCAATTCGGCTGCCGACATGAACTTGTACAACGACTTTCTCTTTTCAAGCGCTAAAAAGCCGTTTACGGTTACGCTGGAAAATTTGTCAACAAATGCAATCTATCGTTTAACAGTTCATTCGGTTGACCCTTCCGGGGATCAGTCAGCAGGCGTTTGGACTATGACTGACGGGAACGAAAACACGCTTTTCAGCGTTTCTCATTCTTTGACTTTTAATACTCCTTCAACGTGGTCTTTCAACCAGTACTTTAACCCGGGAACGACAACTGTTGAGATGACGGCGGCTTTAGGGTCTAAAACCTATACGATGTTTAACGGGTTGGAACTTCAGGTAGTCCGGACGCTGGCAGAAGGCAGTACAGCCTATAACTGGTCAAGCGGTCGAGCTGGTTGGCTTGCAGACGGCAAATGGGTTAAAAACGACGGAACGTCTGGAACGCCTCAAGCTGGAGACGTTTGCTATGTTGCCAGTACTGATGCAACAGCAATGACTACAACTTACTGGGTTGAAACTGCAGCAACCGAGTTCCCGGCTACATTGATTATGGGAAAAGGTTCTCGTCTAATCGTAAATACCAGTACGTCAGCTAACGACCTGATTCTCGACGGCTGTTATATGCACCATGGCGTTTCGAGTTCAACTTTTACGCTTGGCGGGAATCTGACGGTTCTCACCAATTCATCTATTGACCTTGACGATGGAAATACTCGTACGCTTCAAATTTCAGCGGCAATGTCTGGAACCGGGAACTTGAATATTATCGGCAGAGCAACTGGCAACTCTATTCTTGTCCTTACCAATTCAAACGCCGATTATAGCGGAAAGT
>JAZUMX010000310.1:0-4297 GCA_045603865.1 Thermoguttaceae bacterium | reverse complement strand
TCCTGCCGGCGAAAAGTTTAATTCGATCGTTGGCGGAGTGTCAGGCGACGAAACCTTGGAGCCAAGCTGGAGCATGGAAATCGCCTCTGCTGCAGAAACCGTTTGAATTTCTTTAATTCGCGTGTCTTTGATTCTCGTTGGAATGCCAGGCGCTTCTTCCCACATGTATGCGGCAGGAAGCCATTGCTTTAACAGCGCTTTGCCGCGAATATCCGCTGCAATCTGTTCCGGCTGAATGGAGTCGATGTTTACATCAAATTGAAGCGAATAGAGCCATTGTATAACGTCTGACACGTCTACAACTCCATGCCGCGCCTGAATAAAACTGGGCAGAGATTTGGAAATCTTGTCCTTCCAGAAAACCTCGTTTGGCTCTAATACGCCTTTGGGTTCCTGTTTGGTTTCAGAATTCGAAACCGATTCAGAATTGTCTTGTTTATCCTCTGCTGCGTTAGAGGAAGCGTCAGATAAATCGGATAGATTGATCCATTTTTGACATAAATCTGAAATGCCTGGCGGCGAAGACTGATTGGCAAGAACGATTACAGATACTTTATCGTGAAGCTGTTTTAGAAGCGGGCTAATATCCGTCTGACAGCAGGGAATGACGAAGACGCGTTGCTGTGAAGAATTTTTTACCGCTTCTGAAATGGCGTCTATAGCCAAAGCGTAATCTTCATTTTCTGCAGAGCGTATTTCAAAATCCTGCTGAAGTAAATCGGGTGAAATGCTATAAAAGGGTTTGCTTAAAAACGCTCGACGAGTTAAAATTACAGAGCTGTTAACTTCCTGAGACGTTAAAATGTCCGTCCAGGAGCAATTCTTGTTTTTCTCGATGAATTCGCCTGTTAAATACAAAATGTTAATCATGATGATAGTTAAATAGTTAGATGTGAGAAGTGATTATACGCGCAATTTGTAACGCGTAATTGGCGCTTATGCAAAGCGTTTCAAGAATTACGAATATTACAAATTGCGCATTGCTTATTGAAATTATTATTCAACTTTTTCGCGAATAAAGTCGGCGCGCGGTTCTCCGCCTTTGCCAATGACGCCTTCAGGAATGTATCGAACTCTCTTGGAGGGCGTAACAGGATCGGGGAAAGAGTCGCCTTTTTGCAAGATGATGTACGTTTCCGGCATTTCGCCGAAGGCGCGCGTTCCCGCCGCCTGGCAGGGGAACCAAACGCCTTTGCCGTCCTTGTCAATTAAATAGAATTCCGGATAGCAGTGCCCGGGAACCCAGACCGTTCTGGCGGGAATCCCTTTGGCGCGGCAGATGGCAATAAACAGAGATGTCAGTTCTTCGCAGTCGCCGGTTTTGTCGCGCAAGGCGGCAAGAGCTCCTTTGATAGGACCGTTTTTATACGTGATTTCGTTGCGAACCCAGTCGTAAACCGCTTCGACCTGTTTCCAGGCGGTGGGCTCGTCTACACCGATGGTTTTGGCTAACGCTCGAATTTTGGGGTCGTTACATTCAATCAATGGGCTGGGTTTAAGATAGGCGCGCAAGGCGACGGGAATTTCCTGAAGCGTTGGAAGCCGATAGGAATCGGTGTTGTCTGGAGCGTATTGAGGGCAGGTGGCGACTTCGTATAATTTAATTGCTTTAACCGTTGACCCGGAAGGCAATCGTGGAATCATGATTACCATCTGTTTAACGCCGCCAGCCAGAGGAGCGTCTGTAACGCGAATGCCAGAGGAAATGTCTTCTTCCAGCAGTCTGACGGTTTGTTCAGGCCAACTGACCGGCAGCGGCGTAGTAACTTTAATTCCAGAACAATTCCCTCGAGAAGCTGTAATTTCCGCTCCGCAGCGCCACTTTGCAACCTTGGCTTCGCCCAGCGTTGTACCGTTTTCACCCATGCCGTTGTTTTTATTCTCGGTTTTAGGCGCGTCTTTGGCGAATTGGGCATTATTAACATTGCATAAAAATAGTACAAATAATAAGCATAGAGATAGATTGACAGTCCTCTTTAACATAATTACAATCTCCAGTTAAGTTAAAAAAATAACAACATTTGAAAGCAGGTCAGCAGTTGTCAAGACGCTTATAATCCTCGGCGTCTGCTGAAGTTTACATCTTTGCGCTGTACACTAACTTCCATAAAATTCTATACATATTTTAACCAGAATTATCGTCATTGTCAAATAGGAGGGGACGATTTTTTAAAAAATTTTTTTATTTTTAATAGTCCAACGGCTTGAATATTATTTTTGGAGCGATTATAATAACATTAATAACTAAAATTACGCATTTTAACATTTGCTTACGGAAGACGTTAATTTGATAAATTAAAACAACGTATACAGTTATATACTGTTAAACCTGTTGCGTCGATTGATAATTGACTGATTCCCGCCTGCCTGTGGAGATAACTATGAGAACCAGAGTATTTACCGCCTTTATATGTGTCATAGTATACATTCTATCAGCTGTCGGTTATGCCGCGACGTGGGAACAGTCCGCTAAAATTGCCGGAGACGTTAAAGAACTCAAGGCGTCGCCGCAGTGGTATCATGGAATCGTGGCGTTGCTGGACGAGTCCGCGTTTCCATTTGCCGCCGTTGGAAACCAGGTCATTGGGGCTGGTTTTGAACACGGGCAGGGCAGGGGCTTTGCGTTTGGTCATTCCGCGTATGCTGAACCGTACCGGGAGTTCTTTCGCGACAACCCGGAGCTGGTAAAGAACATGATGCGCTGGGCGACGAAGCGGTCGGACGTGAGTCAGATTACTTTTCTGACCAACGAAACCCGTTATTATAACAGTCTTCAGAGGTTGGGATACAAGGCGGAAATGATTGACCTGAGAAAGCTCAACGACAAGGATCCCGCCGGGCGAATTCTCCTTTATGAATCGTCGCATTTTAGATTCGAAGACATAGACCGGGTGGAAGAGTTCGTTCGGCGCGGCGGCGCGTTTTGGATGGGCTGTACGTCGTGGTGGCAGCTGGAGCATGAAGATCCAATTGACGGTCCAACTAACGTTATGATGAAAAAGTTTGGTCTGGTTTTTACCCTTTCCGGAATGGACGTTCCCAACGCGACGTTTTCGCTTCCCCCGCAGTGCTCGCCGTACGTGATTCGCTCCAGGGCGATTCAGACTCTCAACAATATCGAGAACGAAACCCTGTCGGACAGCGATTTCCAGTGTCTGAACAACTCGATTATCAACAGTCTCTCTTTCGATTCCGACTTCGATTTATCGAAACAGTGGAAAGACTTCGACAAGTACAAAGTCAACCTCTTCCCGGAGAGCGCTGGACAGCGGCATTTTTCCCGCCGCGAGCGCATTGTAAAACGGCTCTTGATGGGATACCAGAACCTGAGGGCGAAATCGTATTTTACTCAGCCGGACAAAGCCGAAACGCTGACGGGAATAGACGTGTCATTCCCCGGCAAGCCGGAATCGGGCGCTGTGAGGGTTACAAAGACGGTTGACGTCAACCCCGCCGTTCCGGATTGGGCGTCAACGGGCTTGTACGCCCCACCGGGAGAAACAATAACCGTAACCGTTCCCGAGGCGGCGCTCAAGTCAGGGAAATATTCAATCCGAATTGGATGTCACAAGGATTTGCTCTGGCATAAAGACGAGTGGCTTCGCTATCCGGAAATCAGCTTTACCGCGCCGCTGGACAAACAAACCGTGTCGGTCAACTCCGCGTTTGGCGGTCTGATTTATATCGACGTTCCCGATGGCGCTTCCGCACAGACGTCTCCGATTCAGTTTGAAATCTCCGGCGCGATTGAGGCTCCGCTTTACGTCCTCGGCAAGACGACAAAAGAAGAATGGGCGGAAATGAAAAAGCTGGGCGCGCCGTGGGGCGAGTTGGCGACGGACAAGATTATCGTTTCTGTCCCTCGCGAACAGATTCTGTCCGTCGACGACCCCGAAAAAGTCATGCGCTGGTGGGATTCCGTTCTCGATACAGACGCTGATCTGGCTTGCGTTCCCAAAGAGAGAAAGCGTCCGGAACGAATTACCGCGGACGTCCAGATTTCTTTGGGGTATATGCATTCCGGATACCCGGTTATGACGCCCATGGAGGTGGTTGACGGTCTTGTGTCGTGTCACGGCGACAACTGGGGCTATTTCCATGAACTCGGACATAACCATCAAAACCGGGACTGGGTTTTTACCGGCTCTGTTGAGGTTTCCGTCAACTGGTTTACGCTCTACTGCTTCGAAACGCTTCTCAAGACTCCACAGGACGTTCCCGGCGGACGCATGAACCCTCAGCGTTGCATATCTCTGTACGATTCGTACGCCCGGCGGGACAGCATTTGCCCCCGCTC
>JAZUMX010000309.1:0-2591 GCA_045603865.1 Thermoguttaceae bacterium | reverse complement strand
GATTACCCGTGAAATATGCATTGCATACAACCCAGCAGAAGGCAATAAGCTGTCATATAAAATATCGTTTTTCGCCTCGCTTGTCCTGGTTGCAATTGCCCTGCTATGGTTAGACGACTTTTATATGGCAGCGTTTTTCGGATTGTTCGCCTATTCCAGCTGGCAGGCAATGAACAATCCATGGTAAGTTTTAAGCGATCCGCGTCTGGAACGTAATGCGTTCTTTTTTCGAATCGCATACCACTTAGCATTAAGCATTTTTACAATGAGAAACTTAGTTTTTTCCTTCCTGATAGCGCTCAGTTCCGTCGCCTGTGCGGCGGAATATCAATATCAATGCGTTAAAACGGACAACGGCGCCAAACTCGTCAAAGGCGACGTCGTCGTTTGGGAACAGGTCATTAAAACGCCGGAAGGCAAACCGTATATTCATCCCTTAACCCTGCCGGACGGACACGTTATTACAGACCTTCGCCCCAAAGATCACAAATGGCACACCGGGCTGTGGTTTAGCTGGAAATACATCAACGGCGTCAATTACTGGGAGCCGTCCGACGGAAAGACAGAAGTCGTGTCGTGGGACGCTGCAATCGACGGCTTGTCCGCAACCGTAACAATCAAATTGCGATATTTTGACAAGCGCAACCCGGACGTTACGGTTTTATCGGAAGACAGAACCGTTGTCTTTTCCGCCCCCGATGAAAATGGAAACTATACGATTACGTCCAGACACCATTTCACCGCTGGGGACAAAGACCTTGTATTTGAACGCACTCCGCCTCATAAATACGGCGGCGGATACGCGGGCTTGTCGTTAAGAATGAACCAGACGGTCAGCGAGTTCAAGCCAACGTCCGACAACGGTGGCAATACGATGGATTCCATCCGATCCAAACCCGCAACGTGGTGCAATTTCCGCGACGAAAAGACCGGCATGGGCGTTCGATTTACCATCCTCAAGGGAACGGAGCCGTCCCGGTTCTATATGCAGAACAACGGTCATTACTACATCATCCCCAGCCCCGTCCACGAAGGAAAGATTACCTGCAACGCAGGCGAATCGTTCGACTTGGAGTACCTGCTTGAACTAGGGGAAATTAGCAATTAGCAATGAGCAATTAGCAATTGACGCAAGCGCCACAATAATTGCTAATTGAAAATTACTAATTGAAAATTCCCTATCATGGTTTGAGAGGAAGCGCAAGCTCCTCAATAATTGATAATTGATAATTGCTAATTGCTAATTGATAATTGATAATTTAAAATGTTCCTCTACCCCGCTCTGTTGACAGCCTTGGCGTTAATCGCCTTGCCGATTTTGATACACTTAATCAATCTGTTTCGGCATCGGCGCGTCGAGTGGGCGGCTATGGAGTTTCTGCTTGCCAGCTTCCGGAAGCACTCTAAGTGGATTCGTATGCGAGAAGCGCTGCTGTTGCTGTGCAGAATTGGAATCGTCGCTTTGATTGTACTGGCGGCGGCAGTTCCGCTGGTATCCGACCAGTGGGGCAGAATCCTGGGCGGGCAAAAGACGAATCTGATTTTCCTCCTCGACGACAGTTACTCCATGCGGGCGCGGTCGGGGGAAACCACCTGTTTCGGACAGGCGAAGTCCGCTCTGTTACAGTTCTTTGCAGATCAAAACATCTCCCCCGGTCAGACGGTTACGGTAATCGCGTTTTCCAAGCCGGACGCCCCGATTCTGTCCGCGCCGGTCGATTCCAAGCTGACGGAACTTCTGGAACAGACGCTGGAAAATACGTATCCAACACAGCGGGACGATTCCCCGGAAGCCGTCCTGCACACTGCTGCAGACTGGGTCGAATCCAACAAACAGTCCGCCCATCGAATCTTTCTCATTTCCGATTTCCGACAGGTCAACTGGCTGTCGGACAACGGGAAATTGTCTGAAAAGCTCCGTCAGGAAGTCGAACGGCTGACAAGCTTAAAGGCGACGGTTTCGTTCATCGACGTTTCCGGTCAGTCGGGCGACGAATCCGCTCGTTCCGCCGCGGGGCTGGACAGACTCAACATCGGGATTGCCGCTCTCAAACCGGGTTCCGGCACGATAGCCGCCGGCGTTCCGATTCCCATGACCGTCGAAGCGATTAACCATTCCTCGACCGCGGCGAAAAACGTCTCGATTCGACTGGAAACAGACGGCAAACCGCTTCCCGCTGCGTTGATTCACAGTATTGAACCGGGAGAAACCGGACGCGCAAACTTCACCGTTTCGTACCCGCAAGGGGGATGTCATACCATTAAGGCGACGCTGTCGGCAGACGGTTTGGACGCTGACAACGAGCGTTTTTGCGTCCTGGACGTCCCCGCCCGCGTTTCGACGCTGTTAATCGGATATCAGCCCCGTACGTCAGACGAGCCCGACCCGGCTCATCAGCCAGACGTCCGATTCGTCCAGACGGCTCTGGCGCCCGGCGCGCCGGTCGATACGGGGTTAGCGTGCCGCGTGGAAAACGACCGGTTCCTCAACGCCGCCAATCTCGACGAGTTCAAAACCGTCTACCTGCTCAACGTTCGCGGATTCTCGAATCTGGCGGGCGAAAACCTGCTCCAATGGCTTCGCAAAGGCG
>JAZUMX010000308.1:0-1688 GCA_045603865.1 Thermoguttaceae bacterium | reverse complement strand
GATTCAGGAACGCCCCTGCCCGCCGGTTATTACAGACCGAACGATTAACAAAGACAAAGAATCCGTCTGTTACATTACAGACGTCTATTTTGGCCCCGGCTTGGAAAACGTTCCTCGCGGGACGGTCAAAAAGCTCCGCGTTTTCGGCTATCAGTACGGATACCGCGGCATCGGCAACCACAACGCCATGGGCGAAGAAACGTCCTGGGACAGCAAAGTCCTCCTGGGCGAAGTCAACGTCGAACCGGACGGCAGCGCCAACTTCGTTATTCCGTCCAACGTCCCGCTGGCTCTCCAGCCGCTGGACGAACACGGAAACGCGCTTCAAATCATGCGTTCCTGGCTGACAGGCATGCCGGGCGAAAAGGTTACCTGCTCCGGCTGTCACGAAAATCAGAACTCTGTAACTCCTGCAAAGTTCAACATGGCGGCGCGCCGCGCTCCCGACAGAATTGTCGAGTTTAATGGCCCCAAACGTCCGGTTGGATTCAAGAAAGAAGTCCAGCCCGTTCTGGACAAGTACTGCGTCGGCTGTCACGACGGGTCGAAGCCGAACCGTCCGAACTTCAAAGACATCGCCCCCGGCCCCCGCGCTCTGGGGAACTCGTACTGGGCTTTGATGCCGTTCCTGCGCCGTCCGGGACCGGAATCGGATACGCACATGTTCTATCCGATGGAATACTACTATAATACGTCCCCGCTGATGCAAATGCTGCGCGACGGCAACCATTACAACGTCAAAATGGACGATATTTCCGCCCGCGAGCTGGCGCTGTGGATCGACATGAACATGCCGTACAACGCGACGTGGTCTGAAGTGGCGACGTCAACCATGGGCGGACGTCTGCAGCAGGTTCAAACGATGGCAAAGAGAACTCAGGAACTCCGATCCCTCTACGCCAACGTTGACGATTATCCCGAAGAAGGCGCGGTTATGGATGCCGTGCCGCGTCCGGACTTCGTCAAGCCCGAAAAGTGGGAAACGCCCAATACGAAGAATCCCACCGGTCTGAAAGCGGTTGTCAACAACTACGAACCGAAGACGCAGTCGATCGACCTCGGCAACGGCGTCAAGATGGATATGGTTTACATCCCGTCCGGAAAATTCGTTATCGGCGACGATTCCGAAAAGCGTCCGGAAGCGAATCGAAACGAAGTCGTGATTGAAAAACCGTTCTATATGGGAACGACTGAAGTTACCAACGAAATGTTCCATCAGTTCGACCCGACTCACGAAAGCAACTTCATCGACCAGCAATGGAAAGACCACGTTCACCGCGGCTATCCCGCCAACCACGACGATCAGCCTGTCATCCGCGTTTCCTGGCAGAAAGCCAACGAGTTCTGCAAGTGGCTCTCCGCCAAGACCGGGAAGAAGTTCCGTCTGCCGACCGAAGCCGAATGGGAATGGGCGGCGAAAGCCGGAACCGACAAACCGTTCTGGTGGTCTGACGGCATGGGCAAAGCCGAAAAGAACGACAACGGACGTCTGTTCGAGTGCGACGTTCAGTTTGGCGACAAGGCGAACATGGCGGACAACTCCATGCGTCTGTTCGTTGTAACAGGCGTCAACCCGCAGCCGGTCAACAACCCGGCGTTCTGGCAGACGTATCTGCCGCGCGTCGTTGACCAGTCCGACAACCAGATGGTTCCCGGCTGGGACGCTGACCTGTACGAAAAGCAGCGCG
>JAZUMX010000307.1:0-4108 GCA_045603865.1 Thermoguttaceae bacterium | reverse complement strand
TTGGAGCAAGCCGCCGGAAACGCTGCCGCGGCGCGGGATTGGTACGAGAAAGCTTTGGAAATCCGCAGACGACTGGCTGAACAAATGCCGGATAACGTTCAAGCTCAGCGGGATTTGAGTATTTCGTACAATAAACTTGGCGATTTGGAGAATGTCGCCGGAAACGCTGCCGCAGCGCGGGAATGGTACGAGAAGGCTCTGGAAATCTTCAAGCGGCTTGCTAATAAAATGCCGGATAACGTTGACACCCAGCGGGATTTGAGTATTTCGTACGAACGCCTTGGCGATATGGAGAAAGCCGCCGGAAACGCTGCCGCTGCGCGAGAATGGTACGAGAAACTTTTAGAAATCAGCAAGCGGCTGGCAGAACAAATGCCGGATAACGTTACCGCCCAGCGGGATTTGAGTATTTCGTACTATAAACTTGGGAATTTGGAGGACGCTGCCGGGAATGCCAAAACAATGAAGGAATGGTACATGAAGGCTTACGAAATCCGTCAAAAGCTAGCTGATGCTATGCCGGAAAACTTTATGACCCAAGAAGATTTAGCTGATATCTTTGAACGTCTCGGCTCATCAGAAAAAGCTGATGGGCAGACAGCAAAGGCGCGAGAATACTATGATAAGGCGTTGGGAATTTATCAGAAATGGACTAAAGAGATTCTTGAAAATGTCGAAGCGCTAAAGGATTTAAGCGATCTGTACCATGAACTTGGCGATTTGGAGCTTACCTCTGGCAATATCAAAGCCGCCCTGGAATGGTTCGAGAAAGCGCTGGAAATCCGCCAGCGGCTTGTCGACAAATCGCCTAACAACGCGGAATACCAGAAAGCGTTGGCTGAGACGCAAGAGAAAATCGCTCAAGCGAAGAAACAACCGTGGTACGTTGTTCTGTTTAACAAACTTTTCGGAAGAGGTTAAACGAAAGCAGACGTCAGTCCGCCGAATTCTACTCTTAATCGCATCAGTATCTTTTTCTCTCGCCCTCCGTTGGAGGACAAGAGAAAAAGAGTATTTGACGATGTTCTTTTGTTGCGTTCTTTTTTTCCGTGGGTTTCACCCACGGCTAGAAACATTGAACCGCTAACGCGGTTCTAGTTGAACGCTTCGCGTCTGTTTTTAAAACTTCGCGAACATCCTCCGCGTCTTCGCGCCTCCGCGTGAGACATTTTCCGGGGGATTACGCACCCCGGCTCGCCTTGTTTTTAAAACTTCGCGAACATTCTCCGCCCCTCCGCGTCTCCGCGTGAGACATTTTCCGGGGCTTACGCGCCCCGGCTCGCCTAATTATCCTTTAATCTTTTCTTCGATAAACGCGGCGACTTCGTCTTTCTTGACGCGGGACTGTTCCTGCGTGTCGTTTTTGCCAATCTGTACCTGGAGGAACGCTTTCTGCAGAACGTAGGTCAAGATTGCTAAAATGTGAACATATATCCACTCTTGTTTTCTTTTTGCGATTTCGTAAAATAAGAATAAAAATTACTTTTTTCTCAACGGGAAACAATCATGCAGTACAATTACGATTACTTTATCAGTTACGCTCACAAAGACAACGTATCTGAAGACGGCAAGCCCGGCTTCGTTGACGCGTTTGTGGAGAAGCTTGAGAATTCAACGGCGCATAGAGAAATGTTCGGCGAAGAAGTTTCCGTGTTTTTCGACAAGACGGAAATCCATAATATGTCTGACTGGGACAATCGTATTCGTTCCAGTCTTGCCAGTTCGCGGTTTCTCATTGTTCTTTTGTCGCCAAATTATTTCCAGAGCGAGTACTGCGCCAAAGAGTTTGACTGGTGGATGAAGCACGAAATGCATCGCTGTACGCTTGGGGAAGGAACTGCGCCGATGCTCATTTTCGACGTTGCCAGTTTGCAAGATCCTAAAGCAGAAACCATTCCGGACATTCCAGCAGCGCTGCAAGCTCGTTTCCCGAACTGGCTCAAGCAGATTCGGAAAATTCAGTCTGACTGTAAATTCGATATGCACGATTTTCTCATCTCGAAAATCGACGACGTGTTGAAAACGCTGCGCGACGAGGTCAAAGATAAAGTCCGTCATCAAGAGATTGTAGATTCTTTACCGTACGACACTTATCCGGGCTACAACGAGAATTTTGTCGGACGACGGGAAAACCTGTTGTCGTTGCGCCATTACATCAGTACAAAGTCTGGCAAAGTCATTACCGCTCTTACAGGCGTTGGCGGGTTCGGGAAAACCGAGCTGGCTCTCACTTACGGGCACGCCTTTGGATGGGACTATCAGCTGGGGCGGTTCTTTAAGTCGTGCGAGAATTGCAACTCGATTTACGACGCGTTTTTGACCTGCGGCATTTTGGCTAAGTATAAATGGGACCTTAAGGGATCAGAACAAGAGCAGCTTCTGGCTCTTTTTGATAATCTGAAAGCGGAACAGAGAAAAGCCATTGATCGGAATGCGGGTACAGGCAATCTCAAAACTGAGGGCGCCCATCTTCTTCTTATTCTCGATAACGTAAACAATCTGGATTTGATTACACAGCTGCAGGGTCTGAATCTTCAAGATTTTAATTTTATCCATGTGATTATTACAACGCGTGAGAATACAAGCGCGTATGATGGCATTTACTCTGAATCGGTTGAACGTCTCAGCGAAGACGAATCGGTCGAACTCCTGAGCAACCTTCGTCAGTTTGGCGTTCGGTTGGCTGAGGACGCATCCGCGGAAGCAAAAGCGAAAGCAGATGAGAACGCGAAAGCAGAATCGGAAGCGGCGCGAAAGATCGCCCAATTGCTGGCGGGGTTCACGCTGGTCGTGGAACTGACGGGGAAGTATTTATACCAAAATCGCAAAAATCCCGATGTAACGTATCAGACTCAATACGAACGGCTATTCAACAACCATGCAGAAACGTTCGAGAAGATGGCGGATAAGGTCGGCGGCTTGACGCGGCACGCAGCGGAAACGGTTTCAGTAGTCATGGAATCGACGCTTTCCGCCATCTCAAAGAATACTCGTAAAGCGTTGGAATTTGCGTCTTTGATGGCTCCAGACGCCGTGGCTCTAAGCTGGCTCCCTGAATTATGCGGTCTGAATGAAGACGAGGGGATCGACATTCTCAACGAGCTGACCGGTTACGGTCTTTTGACGCCTTTGGAAAACGAGCCGAACATCGCCCGTATTCATCGTCTGGTTGCAGATACGGTAAAGAAAGACATCCCGGAAGACGTCCAGAAAGAGATAATCGCTAAAATTCGAAAAAAATGCGAAGCGCTGCTTAAGAATGATGAGAAGTTCTGGTGTACGTCTGAGAATTCGTGGAACATCACGCCGGTTTCTGAATTCTGTTTGGCGCTGACTGAACAGAAGGCAGTGGAAACTTCCGATGAGAAAATCCATTGGACGTTTATGGACATTTGGAATTTTACGGACATGCTTGAAAATTCCGGACTAATGCTCATTTCTCTTGGAAAAATAAATGAGGCGCGAAAGGTTTTCAAGCGACATCTTGAAATATCTGAAGAAGGGATCAAATCATTTCCTTCGAGCATTACCCGAAATGCTTTAAGCGTGTCATACCTTAAACTTGGCGATTTGGAAAGCGACGCTGGAAATGCTGCCGCTGCAAGGGAGTATTTTGAAAAGTCCCTGGAAAACTGGCAGCAGCTTTCGGAGGGGGATTGGAAACTGAAAGGATTGGGACTTTTGTACAACCGTCTTGGCGGTTTGGAGGAAACCGCCGGTAACGCTGCCTCAGCACGGGATTGGTACGAGAAGGCTATGGAAATTCTTAAACGGGTGGCTGACAAGACGCCGGATGACGATTACGCCCAGCGTGAGTTGGGCGCTTCGTACAGTAAACTTGGCGATTTGGAAAAAGCCGCCGGAAACGCTGCTGCTGCACGAGATTGGTACGAGAAACTTTTGGAAATCAGCAAGCGTCTTGTAGACAAGACGCCGGATGATAATAATGCCCAGCGGTTTTTGAGCGGTTCGTACGAGCGTCTTGGCAATTTGGAGAAAGCCGCCGGAAACGCTGCCGCTGCGCGAGAATGGTACGAGAAGGCTCTGGAAATCCGCAAGTGGCTGGTTGACAAAATGCCGGATAACGTTACCGCCCAGCGGAATTTGA
>JAZUMX010000306.1:0-2839 GCA_045603865.1 Thermoguttaceae bacterium | reverse complement strand
ATTCGGCAGTTGAACAAGCCGCAAAAAGAGCCGCCGGCTATTACCGCCGCGTTCCCGCCAAGCTGTTCAATCGTCGAATCTGTAACATAGCAGTTGACGCATTGCTCCATAAAAACGCCGGACTCACGCCCGCCTTTTAATGTAACATTTTTCAAAACGACGTTCTCGCAGTTCGTCATTTTGATTAACGCCTCGTTCAGAACGGGGAATTCTACAGCCGCCTGAAAACGTCCAGAGGCGTCGAGCTGATCGGCGGCGGGCAGATAGTACAGCGTTCCCCGCTGACGGTCAACGTAGTATTCGCCCGGCTGATCGAGTTCTTCCAGAATGTTGACCAGATAATAATGGAATCGACCGGTTAGATTTACGTCCTTGACGGTTATCGTCTTCTTTTGTCTGTCGATTTGGACTTTTTTAATGTGCGACGCCCATTCCCAGGTAAACAGACCGTTCGCCCAGACGTCGTTCTCGCCCGGGTTGTCCGACACCCGCCATTTTTCCGGGCGGCCGAAGCTGTATCCAAACGAATTCCCTTCTACCGCGCCGAATTTCAGCGGTTCTTCCCCGGCGTTGGGGTATCGAGCCAACGTCTGCGCTTCCCCGTTGACGTACAAGCTGGGAACCGGATTGACAATATCGCCGACGCCGTACCCGCGAGGTCGAAGCTGACCGAAATCCGTAACGCCCGCCGCTTTGAGATCGAATTCCAAAACCTTGCCGCGAACGGTCTCCGGCAGACGCTCAAGAACGTCTTTGTCTGTAACAGGCTGAAACTGCGTCAGCGTCTTCGCCCCGGTCAGAACCGCCTGTTCCCCCGCGGCAGAAGCGATAACAACGTTTTGCAGCTCGTTTAGATTGACGGTTTTATCGATGTAATACGTCCCGCCGAGCAGAGCGATTTCAACCGTCTGACCGGGATTGTCGTTCTGCCGAGTCTTCGCCAAAACCAGAGCGTTGTTGAGCGTTGTCGGCGCGGACGGCGTCCCAGGATTGGCGTCTGTTCCAGAAGTTGAAACGTAAATTGTAAATTGAGGCGACCGCGAGACGATGCTCTTTTCCTGTTCGAGAGCCTTTCGTTCCAGTTCTCTCAACCGTTGAGCGCTTTGAATCAACTTGTCGATTTCGTCGCGTTCAGAGAACTCTTTCGGGTACTTCTCTTTGAGCATATTGAGCAATTCCGTCTGATTGGTCTGCTTGAGTTGTTTTGCAACGCACCACAGCCGACTGACAAACTGCGCCTGATCTTGAGGTCTGGTTGGTTCTGGATCGGTCGACGCCAACAGCTTTTCCGCGTCCTCTTTTGCGGATTGGGCCTTCTGACTTTCCGTCCCGAAGCTGAATAAATAGTCGCTCTGAATTTTGTTACGCAATTCTTCCGGCAGTCCCGGCTGATTGAGCAGGAATTCCAGCGCGTCTTTATTCAGCGTTGCATTATACGCTCCAAAAACCGGCGCGTATTGCTGTAACAGGGCCAACGTCTTCTTTTCCCGTTCCGGGAACTCATTTTCAAATCGAGAGACGATTTCCTTCTCCGTCAACGCGCGCGGATAGAATTTCAGACAATCGACGTACATGCGATTCGCCCCGACGCCGTACCCGCCGTTTCCGACTTTAATCGGCGCGCCTTTGGTATTCAACACTCCGCCGTATTCCAGCTCGCCGGCAAGAGCTCCGTCCAGCCAAATTCTCATCGTCTTGCCATCGTACGTACAAACGACGTCGTGAAACACGCCCGGCAGAATCGTCCTGTTAGAACGAAGGCTGGTTGCAGACGGCTGTTTCCCAATCTGGAACGTTACCTGCTGACTAATCCAGCTGTAATGAGCGCGAATGCCGTCGAAATAGCCACTGGCAACCGAAAAGAGCATTCCCAGTCCGTCGCCGTTGCCCTTCGATTTTGCCTGACCAAGCAGTTTGACCCGCATGGCAAACGTAAACGCGCCGCTGGAAACGTCCGGCGTTTGTCCTGTTACAAAGTCGTCTCCCAAAATCCGGTTGACTTCAATCGTCTGCTCCTGCGCCATGGCAGACGTCAGACTCAACAACAATCTCAAAACAAAGATCGCGATTCTTTTCATGGCGGGAATGTCCTTATAATTCAGGGGGGAATACAATGTTTATACATTTAGAATATCAGAGTGCAACGTAAAAGTCAAGACGGGGATCAGAAAACTGCGTAAATTGACGAAACCATTCGCTTCTTTCTGATTTTTCTTATTTCAGTCCTTGACTCCATTTCTATGATTATTGCAGAATTCACAAGGCGGTCGGATTATAACAGTCCGGCGAACCAGGCGGCGAGAGCCTGTCGGCCTTTAATCGTTTTTTCTTTTTTAAGGAAGGGTTTGTTATGACAACCAACAACAAAGTTTACAGCATCATGGAAAAAGCTGACCGCCGCGCCGAAGAGTGGATTGAGAATCGGCTGGCTGGATTGGAACATCCACACGTTACGCCGCTGTCTCTGATGACTATAATCGTCCTTCTGGCGCTTGGCGTACTGGGAATCATTTCTCCGGCGTTTTTCGGAGCCGTCGCCCCGATGTACATCGGCACGCTGATGATTATTGCAGGCGCGACGTTCATTTTAATGTCCTTTGAATGGCCGCCGGCTTTGAATCGCGTCATGCTCGTCTGCGTCGGCGGATTGGGAATTGCATCGGGAATTTTGATGTACTTCACCCCCAGCATCGGGCTGTTCGTATTCTCCCTTATTTTGGGATTGTACTTCCTGTTTGAAGGCGTGACAAAGCTGTTCTCGTTCCCGCGGTATTCGGCATTTTCGTACACGTTCATGTTCATCAGCGGCATTATTTCCGCCGGTTTGGGAATCGTCATC
>JAZUMX010000305.1:0-1647 GCA_045603865.1 Thermoguttaceae bacterium | reverse complement strand
TCCTAAGACCGCTTGGCCTCCGACTTGTAGTTGACAAAGTGCGGGAAGACGATATCCAGATCGGAGATTTCGTCCCATTTCGGATCCCATTCGATGGAAATGAACCCGTCGTAGTTGAGGGACCGCAAGCCGTTCATGATGTCTTCAATCGGCAGCGAGCCTTCCCCGACCAGCGACAGTTCGTCCGCGCTTTGCGAGTCTTTAATGTGAACGTGACGAATATACGCGCCGAGGTTTTTCACCGTAATTTCCGGGGCTTCGCCGCAAACGCGGAACGGGTGATGGAGATCCCACAACGCCGCCAGATTGTCGCTGACGAAGGACTCAAACAGAGCGCGCAGCTTGGCGGTGTCGGCGTAAATGCCAACCGTTTCGATCAGCAGAACGACATTCGCGTCTTGCGCCTGCGGGAGAACCTGTTCCAAAAACGGAACGACTTTGGATTCGTCGCCGGCAATCGCCTTGAGGCGAATAAACGGGGTCTTGAGCCGTTTGGCGGCTTCGATGCACAGCTTGAGTTCTTCCTGCGCTGCCTGGGCGTCCTCGGAAATGTCCGACACGAGGTCAATACAGGAGAATTCCAGTTCGTTTTCTATCGCCCGGCGGTAAATGGACGTCAAACGTCCGGGCTGCGACGGGTCGAGCAGCGGCTTGACGTCGTGAATTTCAATCCCGTTGAACTTGTATTCGACGGCAATGTCGATGAACTCGTCGATGCCGTAATTATTCCATCTGTTTGTGGAAAAGGACAGTTTCATTCTTTCTCCTCCTCATCGTAGCAAATCTTGTTTAAGGCGTTGATATAGGCGCGAATGGCGGCTCCGATAATGTCCGTCGAAACGCCCTTTCCTGAATAGAGTTTTCCGCGCGAACGAAGCCGAACAACGCTCGACCCGACCGCTTCCCGTCCTTCTGTAACAGCTGAAATTTTAAAATCGTCCAGTTCAAAGTGACGCCCGACGATGTTTTCAATCGACATAAACGCCGCGTCCACCGGACCGTCGCCGATGCTGAACCCCTGAACCTCTTCGCCGTCTTTGACCAGAATCACGTTTGCCATGGCGGAGATTTGGTTTCCGCTGTTGATAACAAAGCTCTTGAGCTGGTAAACCGGCGGAGCCTGCAGGGCAACCGTAGCAACAATCGCGTCGAGATCCTTCAAGCCGATTCCGACCTTCTTTTTCTCGGAGATTCGACCGACTTCTTCGTAGACCTTGCCCAGGTCGTCGGCGGACAAGTCGTATCCCAAATGGGCGACCGCCGACGCAACGGACTCCATGTCGTCTGCTGTGGACAAGAGGAACAGTTCCGGCTGATCCGCCGACCGCGCCGCCAGCTCTTTTGTCGATGCGACTTCCTGTTTGTCCTGAATGATTTCCGATATCGTTGTAACAATCTTGTGCAGATTGGTCATATTCAAATTGGACTGCGTTTGCAGCGCCCGTCCTTTGATTCTCAGCAAATCGCCGAACTGGCTCAGCGACAAGGCGTCGGGAGAGTCAATCGCCGTTCTGAACTGGGTTACGTTGAGTTCCAGACATTGCGCCGCGCACGCGGTGGCAATGTGCATCGCGTCTGAACATTCGACCGACAGTTCCACGTTTTTCAGCTGCGGAACCGCTTCGACGAGATCCGCAATAAACCGGA
>JAZUMX010000304.1:0-2032 GCA_045603865.1 Thermoguttaceae bacterium | reverse complement strand
CCACTCCGGCTGTTCCGTATACGACTCAGGAGGTTCCGTATTCTTCCCCGACAATTCAGGACTTTCAGCCTGAAACCCCGTATCCAGCGCCCGCCGCGCCGGGAGTCTCGCCAGGAATCGGAACTCCGCTTCCGTTCAATCAGCCGCAAGGGGGAGTGCGTCCCGCCTGGACGCCGCCGGGAATTCAGCCGTCCAACGGCGGACAATGGCCGCAAGCCGAATTCATCGCCGACGGCGGCATGGGACCCAAAGGCGTTAAAGTTCACGACGACTTCTCCGTTTCAGGTCTGGAACCGGAAAACACAATCGTTCACTTCGACACCATCGACGGCAAAGTCGGCGTTGAAGCCAGTAACAGGGTAGAGATTTACGCTCCGAAATTTCGCGCCGTCCGTCAGGTTATCTACGCAGGCGTAAACGAAAACATCCAGAAGCCGATCGGCTACGATGGAACCAGACTGGCGGTTAACCAACAGAGAAACGTTTATGAAATGCAAAGCAAACAGCATTTGGCATACGGCGAAAATATTGCTGCCAAACCGGGCGAACAGTTTATTGGCAAGGTTGCCGCTGGCGAATCGTCCAACCGACGTCAAATGATGATTGCCGACAACGCGTTCAAAGCGTACGAAAACCTCAAGATTATCAAAACCGGCGTTATGGATCGTTCAGAAGCCGGCATGCTGGCGGAATCCATTCGCCGCGCTGCGTCCTGGGGATTTACGTCTAACCCGCAAGTCGCCATTGATTACAATCGCGTCATGGCAGTTGTCAAGGACGAAGGTCCCGGCATTGTGTATCAGCTTGACAAAGACACGCACAATCCGAAAGTGCGAATCGTCAAAATCGCCAGCGTTGAAGACGCTCGACCCGGAGATCACATCGAATTCACCATTCGATTTGACAACGTCGGCGACGAACCCGTCGGAAACGTTACCATTCTGGACAGCTTGACCGGGCGTCTGGAATACGCAGAAGGCTCCGCGCAATGCTCCAAGAAGGGCGCGTTCATGACAGAGCCGAACAAAGCCGGATCGCACGTTCTGAGATGGGAAATTGACGAGCCGCTCGAACCGGGCGAAGGCGGAATCATCCGATTTGAATGTATCGTTAGATAGCGGCGAGGCGCCGCTCCCAGTCCGCGCTGCCGCGCGAGACGTATTATAACCGCTCCCGTTGGTCGCTTGACCCGCGCTAATACGGCGGAGAAGCCGAAAACCATTCTGGGTCGCGGACGAAGTCCGCAAAAGAAAAACGCGAGCTGTCGCTCGCGTATTCCGGGGGCTTACGCACCCCGGCTCGCCTTCGTTTTCTATTTTACAGAATCTCGGCTTTAATCTGCTCGATAAGCGTCTTGGCTTTGCTGATTTCCGCCTTTTGACGTTCCGGTTCCTGCGGGATTTCGCGTTCGATAGTCAGCGCGCCTTCGTACCCGATTTCCTTGAGCGTTTCGAGGAACTTCTTCGCATTGACGTCGCCGTCGCCAAAGGGAACTTCGCAGCCCCATTCTTCGCCCGGCTTGGCAGCCCATTTTCCGTCTTTGCAATGGCAGGAACGGACGTACTGACCAACCTTCTTTAACGCTTCAATCGGCTCGCCGGAACCGTAAAGAATCATGTTGGCGGGGTCAAAGTTAACGCGCAAGTTCGGACGGTCAACCGCGTGAATGAACTTCAAAAGTCCTTCAGCCGTTTCCTGTCCGGTTTCCAAATGAAGGAACTGACCGTTGTTGGCGAGGTAGTCGCAAACTTCCTGAGCAATCGCGACAAGGTCTTTCCACGTCTGCGGGTCGTCTTCTTCATGAGGAATGAATCCGATATGAATTCCGACGGCGTCGCAGCCCAGCAGTTTGGCGAAGTCGGCGATTTCCTTGACTTCCTGCGTTCGCTCCGCTCTTGTTTCCGGCGGGACCAGACCAATCGTCTTTTGCGTCGTTGGAATGTCCGCATACGACTCGCCGTCAAAGCCGCAGAAAACAACTGTCAGCTCGGCGCCGACGTCCTGCAATTTGGCGATAAACTCCTTCGCCTTT
>JAZUMX010000303.1:0-1519 GCA_045603865.1 Thermoguttaceae bacterium | reverse complement strand
ACGCTGACGGTGTATAACGCGAACAACGAAGTCGTAACCACCATTAAAGCCGATGACGCAGCCCAGAGCGTTTATGTCGTCATGACCGCCGACGAACTCACCGCCGCGATTAAAAACTGTAAAGACGGCGACACGATTCTCCTTGGCGCGGATATTACGGCCACGGATACGGTTAAGTTCGAGACGACTGTACCGGACAACGTTACTCTGGACGGCGGCAGTCACAAGCTTACCGGTCACATTTACGCGGCTTGCAAGAACCTGACGATTAAGAATCTTACGATTCAGGGAGCGAACTACACAAAAACAAGCCCTTATCAGGATTATGCCACAATTCAGCAGGGTGCCGGAAGTCTGACGGTTGACAACTGCGTCATTTACGCGGACAAAACCGATAGCAGTGCCCGCAACGGTATCATTGCGGTCAATGATCTCACTGTGACAGACTCGGAGTTCTACAACTGCCTGAATGCCATCTGGGTTCAGGGCGAGGGTGAGATGACCATCACCAACAATACCATTGTTTCCAATCGTACTTTCACCGACGACACTCCGCAAGCCAAAGGAACCGGTATCGGATTTGACGTGTACCGAGACGTGACAATTGAGGGAAACTCCATCATCACCAACGGTCCCGGTATCCGTTTCTGCGGTAACAAAACGGATAACGCGTATAGCGGCACAATCTCCGGCAATACCATTTCCTCTATCCAGTTCGGATATAAAAATTACTATGGTGGCGCGATTAATTTCAATGGTCTGACGATTGACAACAATGACATTCTGGACGTTGATTTCGTTCAAAGCGTCTCGGACGAGGAGGGTTACAACGGCACAACATTGAACGTCGCCGGCACAATCAATTTCGACAACAACGCCTTCTACTACGACGACGGCACCGGCGTTAACACCGACGTGACCGCCGAAGGGCTTAGAATTACCCGTGCTGACGGTACATTGACGATTACCTCCGATTCGAATACCCAGATCTTCACGGCTCTGGACACTCCGTCTGAAATCAAGGCGGAACTGACTGCCGACGACATGGATACGCCCAATCTCGTTCCCAACGTTTGGGCGGCCAGTGCCGACCAGCTTGACTCCGGTTCTTTCGCGAACCTCGCCACGACGACGGACTACCTCGCTGAGCTTGGCGGTAAGACGTGGCAGCTGGAAGATGGTCAGACGCTGACGGTATACGACAAAGACACCGATAACGTCATAACGACGATTAAGTCGGAAGAAGCGCGGAATATCCGTATCGTCACGAATAACGACGAGCTGGATGCCGCTCTTGCTGACGCGGACGTTGAACTGATTCTTCTTGGCACGAGTTTCAGGACGTCGGGACAGATTAATATCAACAGACCGCTTATTTTCGACGGTGCCGGTTCTACGCACACCATGGGAGACGACCCCAGCCAGTTCAAGCAGTATATTCGTGTAAAACAGGATTCGCCTTCCGGTAATGTTGATTCCGTTACGATTCAAAACCTGAATATCGATGTCACCAACAACG
>JAZUMX010000302.1:0-4871 GCA_045603865.1 Thermoguttaceae bacterium | reverse complement strand
AACCGTCTGCTCGTCTGCCTTGTCCTGAAGTTTATCGACGTCCTTTTTCAACTGCTCAATCTGCTGGGCAAAAGCCGCCTTGGGCGCCTTCCCCTTAACAGACATATCCAGTGCTGCGCGATAAATCACATTGCCAAACAGAAATGTAACAAACGTGGCAACCGCCAAAAAGATGATAAATCCAAACAGGACTTTTGACAGCCGCATTTTCCGAGCGCGGCCGCCGTTGAGCCAGCGGCGCAATTCCCGGCGTTTGTCAAGCAGAACCGCCGCAAAAAGGATTGTAAACGCAATCAGACCCGCCAGCCAAAACCAGCGTTTATCCATGCTAAGCATTGAAGCCAGCTGCGACACAATTTTAGTTCCCGACTCCAATTCGTAACGAAGCTGCTCGTTCTCTCGACGAACCTGGTGAATGTCTTTCCAACCGGCGTGAAGCTGCTCAACCCGCCCTTTAAAGCGTTTGGAATTCTCCGCCATCATCTCTGCCAAAGGATGCATTTCATCTTTTAGCATGATCCCGATGTTCTTAGCCGCCGCTCGGCGGGAACGCGCAAAGCTGCCGAAATCCGCCAAAAACAGATTCATCGCCGAGGCGTCGTCTGCCGCCTGCTTGAGAAATTCAATCTCTGACGTGTAATATTCCTGACGCGCTTCCAAACGAATCTTTTCAACCATCAAATCGACATACTCGACAGCCATGGCGTCTATTTCCGCCTTATCCTTTTTGGATAGCCGGAACGACACGTCCGCCGATTCTCTCTGATGCGTTTCAATCGGCTGAGGTTTTTCTGCTGGTTTTGCTTTTTCAACCGGCTTGGCTTTTTCTGGCTGAGAGTTGCTTTTTGGAACTTCAGGCGCAGCCGGAGGAGTTTGAGGTTGTACAGCATCCGCTGGCGCTGCAGATTCTGCCGCTGCGGCAGGTTCAGCAGGTGCGTCAGGAACGGGCTCTTCCGCCTGTGGAGCAGGTTGAGAATCAGGCGCTTCTGTCGGAGAAGCGTCGTCTTGAGCAAATCCGTACGAAAACAGGATTGCAGACGTCAAAAACAAGGCGGATATATAAGGTCTCAATGAACGAACGTTGTTGAGGAAATACTTCATTTGAAAACAAGGATGAAAAAAAGAATTTAATTTAATTTCTCGCAACTCGCAATCCGTGGGTTTCACCCACGGCTACTAATATTGAACCGCTATGCGGTTCTAGCGGAAACGCAAGCGAATGACAAAATTCTCTCGCAACTCGCTACTTATTTCTATATATTATAGCGCTATAGAGCGTATTTGCAAGACGCCGCCCCGAAAATCCGCCGTTTCTTTATAAAAATTTTAAGAAAAAACCGATTAGGAAGAATAAACTGACAATAAGCCATCTTTATTGCCAGATTTTACAGACGATTTCTTTGCAAATATACCAGAGGATTGCAAACGTTAAGACCCAACAAAAGATTTCATACGCAACGCGCCGGCTTTTCTCAATCGCGTCTTTTTTCCAGTCTTTTGGAGCGATCGGTGTAACAGACCCGCAGTGCGGACACGCCTGCGCGTCTTTGGCTATCGGATACCCGCAATGCTGGCAGCAAATCCTCTTTTCTGGCATAATTCCTCCTAAAAGGAATTATATTCATTTCGACAAATCGACGTCAAAAGAGGCTTTTTTGAGAACGCGCAAGGCGCCGTCCGGAACCAGCCCGTCGACCGATTCCCCCGACGCCAGGCGACGCCGAATTTCCGTCGAACTGACCGCTGGCGGCAAAGAAGAAATGACAACATCTGGCTTATAGATTTTTATAATTTCGGATATTTTCTTAGTTTTTTTTCGATATAGTTTTTCGCCCTGACGGTTTACCAGAACCAGCTTCATATTGGCGGCAATTTTTTCCGGGTCTTTCCACGTCGAGAACGTATTGAACATGTCCGTACCGAGAATCAGATACAGCTCGGCGCCGGGATATTTTTTCTTCAAATAGCGCATTGTATCAACAGTAAACGACGTTTTTCCATTGACTTGCGCTTGCTTCACTTCCCAGTCGGAAACGATGATTCGATCGTCGTTTAACTCCTTCATTGCGGCTTTTGTCATTTTCAAACGAAGTTTATCTGAAAAGAGCGCGCCGTTTTTATGCGGAGCTTTTCCCGCCGGCATGACAACAAGAATGTCCAGTGGAATCTCTTTTATTGTCATTTGAGCAATTTCGACGTGTCCGAGATGAATCGGGTCAAAACTGCCGCCGAACAATCCGATTTTTTGAACGTTTGACATCGTCTGTTCTTTTAATTTATGAAGCCTTTTCAACGCCTTTTCCAGTTAAAGGCTGTTTGTTATTCTAACCCACTCGTTATGATTTGTCAAGAGCCGTCCGCTCCGCCCTTGTCAAACTAACGATTTCTATTATAATACATCTTAACTATGGCTAAAAAGACCTCAGATTCTGCCGGAAAAGCGTCCAAAGACGTGTCCGCGATGGCGTTTTCGCAACAGCCGGACAAGCACGTCAATATAGACGCGCTGCCGCCTGTTATCGCCATCTTCGGAGACGAGCCGTTTTTGCGTCTGGAATCCATTCAGGCGCTCAAAAAGCTGTTCAAGTCCAGCCAGGAAGACGATTCCGGAATTACGGTCTATTCCAACGCAACGCCGGAGTTCAGCGTCGTCAAACAGGAACTGACGACCATCTCCATGTTCGGCACCCAGTCCCGTCTGGTTATTGTCGAACAGGCTGACGAATTCGTTGAAAAGAACCGGGAAAAAATCGAGAACTTAATCAAGCAGCCCGAAGGCGCAGGCTCGCTGGTTCTGGAATTAAAGACGTTAGCCGCCAATACGCGTCTGTATAAACTCATTGCGGAACAGGGGCTGTTAATCAACTGCAAGGCGATGTCGACAGAAACCCTTGCCGGCTGGCTCGTAAAACGCGCTGCGGTCTACAAAGCCGAGATTCAGCGCGACGCCGCCGAGGTTCTCGTCGATAAAATCGGCGACTCGATGGGCGCTCTGGATCAGGAACTGCTCAAGCTGTCCACCTACGCCAACGGGAAGCCGATTACCGTCCAGATGGTTGACAAAGTCTCGGGAACCTGGCGATCTCAAACCGCGTGGGAGATGCTCGATTCCGCTCTGGCGGGACTGACCGACAGCGCCATGATGTATCTCGATTCTCTCTTGGCTGCGGGAGAAAATCCGGTTCCTATTCTCGCTCAGATGGCGTTCAATCTTCGGCGGCTGGCTATGGCAAACCGCGTTTTTTTAGACGCCCGCGCCAACGGACGCAACATTTCCATTAACGAAGCGCTGCGTCAAATCGGAATCGACAAACCGTACTATCTGAAAAAATCGCAGTCGCAAATCGCACGCCTGGGAATTCACCGCGCGTCTCAACTGCTGGACTGGATGACGGAACTCGACTTTGCCCTCAAAGGCGACAGCCGACTCGACGCCAGACTCCTGCTGGAACAGTTCCTCATGCGGCTTTCCCGCAACTCCTGAAATACCCCCGGCGCAACCGCGGGTGTAAACCCGTGGGTATACGACCGATAACCAACGTATTAACTATTGATATTTGAAACTGTCCCTTTATTTGTTTTTTAGGGTTATTCACCCACAGTTTTTGTTAGAAAGCCTATTAATTAAACTTGTGAATATAATCATTCGAGATTCTTTATTATGCATAACAACATATACAACGAAAGACACAAAAGATTTCGATCTCTTTTACTATACATCATATCGGGGTATATTATTGTAATTCTATATCTCTTTTTGTGCCGTTACGAATTTTTTCCATTACATTTTTGCTTTAATTGGATTAATAGTACAACATTCAACTGGGACGCTTATTATGCAACAATAAAATATTATTTATTTGTATATTCAATGTATGTCATTATCTTGTTTATAAGATTAGAGTTACGAAATAGTAACAGCAAGTCATTTCAAAAACGGCAGAATGCATGTTCGCGTTTTATGAAATATTACCAAGTTTTATTGATTCCATGCTCTGCGTTGGTTTTATTGTATCATTACATATCAGATCCTTCTATTTTTGCAGAAATTGATCACCGCTTTGATTATGAAATTACTTGCCAATCCTTTTGTTATAATACAGTTTGGAATATTTTCTCCTCGTCTGTTATTGCCGGATTGTTTATATTACCATCCCTTCTTATTTATTTTAAAATTAACAAATGGTATACAAAATCCAGATCTAAAAAAATAAAGTTACAACATTGTTCAGAACACAATGCTAAAACGAAATTGAAAAAAACTGACAATAGAAACTACTACATACTACCGAAGAAAAATATGGCTTTACAGTTTATATACTGGTATTCAATATTAACTTTATGGAGTATATTCATATTATCAATATTTTTCATTTTTATAGCGCTACTATCATTTTCTTGGAATGGAGGTGGCGGTAAATATGGTTTTTGTTTGTTTACAAGTAGTGATATCGGATGTAAAATTACGATTATTTTAGGATATTTTGTATTTGGCATTATACTACGCAAGATTTTTGAAATTACAATTATCGCCATAAAATGTATGTACAATTATTTCGTTAGTTTAAGACAAAAAACGCCTTGAAAAGTCCGTATAGTAATTCACTTTGAGACGTTAATAGTTTTTCGACGAAGATAATCAGGAAACGGAATAAGGCGTCTTCCCGGCTCGCCCTAGAAATACCCCGGCGAGCCACGGGTGTAAACCCGGATGTACGCAAAAATTTCTTGCGAAGACAGACAAGATGAGAAGCTGAATCGCGCCCCGGAGGCACGCAACTCTTGTCACCGTGGGCTTCAGCCCACGGAATAAACGCTATATATTCCCCCTATCGCTTTAGCCGCTTTTCCTCCCGCGCCTCCGTTGGAGG
>JAZUMX010000301.1:0-9756 GCA_045603865.1 Thermoguttaceae bacterium | reverse complement strand
CCGCGAAAAAATATATAATTATTGTATTCAATTCAAAAGTTCACCGAGGATTAAAATCATGACGTCAACTCGAAATATCGCAACATTATCGTTACTGTTTTTTGCTGTCGCGCTTTTTACCGCCTGCGAACCCAGGGATTTGGTTTTATTCAGACAAGGATGCGATTACCACGACGGCAATGGCGTTTCCGTTGATAAAACAAAAGCGTATAACTGCTGGAAGGAATCGGCAGAAATGGGATACGCTCCGGCGCAATACCATCTTGGCGAATGTTACGCTTTTGGGGAAGGCGTCGAGAAAGACGCTGAAGAAGCCGTAAAGTGGTACACAAAAGCGGCGCAGCAGAGAGACGACAAAGCCCAATTCCGTCTTGCCGTTTGTTACTATAACGGCGAAGGCGTTGGGAAAGATTTAAAAGAAGCCGTCAAATGGTACCGTGAAGCGGCTCAACTTGGGAACGAAGACGCTATTAACGCTCTAAAAGAACTGAATGTAAACTAACCCCCTGTAACCCTATTCGTTCTGCGTTCCGGTAAAGAACTGCTCGCAAAGGGACAGAAACTCGGCTTTCGTTTCGACTTTGGCAATAGAGTTCCGGAAGTCGTGCGAGTTCGGCATACCGTCTGCGTACCGGCAGACGATTTTTCTCATGTTGACAACGGCGTCGCGTTCGTTGAGCGATTCGAGTGTCAGTTCAAAGTGCCGACGAACCAGTTCCAGACGGTTTGCGTCTGCAATTTCGGACTCAACCGTCAGCCCCATCGCGAGGGCGATGTTACGAAAAATCCAGGGCTTTCCCAGGCACCCACGACCGATCATAATGCCGTCGACGGGATAGTTGTTCAGACGGTTGAGCGCGTCGTCGACCGTTCTTATATCGCCGTTGCCGACCAGAGGGATATTCTTCAAAACGGCTTTGACTTTTGCGATTTCGTCCCAGTTCGCCGTTCCGGAATAGCCCTGCGCCGCCGTCCGACCGTGAACGTAAACCGCCGCCGCGCCTGCCGATTCCGCCGCCTGAGCGACCTCGCAGGCGGTAATTCGATTCGGCTTCGTTCCCAGCCGCATTTTCACTGTAACAGGCGTTGGAGCGCACGCTTCTACCGTAAGACGAACAATCTTTTCAACCTGGTCGGGGAAATCGAGCAGATACGATCCGCTTTGAGATCGCTGCGCCACCGTCGGCGACGGACAGCCAAAGTTGATGTCGACAATAGAGACGTTCCAGATTTGCGCCAGAACCCGCCCGACTTCCGCCAGATTCTCCGGGACGTTGTCCCAAATCTGAACGGCGACCGGCCGCGTTTCCGTTGGGATTCCCCACAGCCGGGGCGGGGAATGCCGCAGATTCTTTTCAATCTGAATAAAAGAGCGGGCGTTGACCATTTCGGTCGTCGTCAATCCGCACCCGCCGCACAGACGTATCATCTCCCGAAACGCATAGCCGCTAAACCCCGCCATGGGAGCCTGAATCAACGGCGTTTCAAGTTGAACGTTTCCTATTCTCATGACGTTTACGGGAGATTAATCAGTTATTTCGCGCCCAATTGCAAATAGAATCGGGTACATTTGACAAGTTGGCGCCAACGAACTAAATAAGTACTATTCTGGCAATAACAGTCCGACACGGATACCACGGACGGGACGGATTCACACCGATTGTTTGTTCGTAATACTCAGCTATCATTATTAAATATCAGGCTTATTAAATGCCAAGATTTAAATATATAAAAAACGAGCTGAAGTTAACCAATCGGTGAAAATCAGTTTAATCCGTCAAATCCGTGTGCGGACTGACCCTGTAAAAACCTTGGAGTGTCGATTTACTTCGGCGGGAAAATGCCGCAGTTTTCCTGAGCGCGGAGGAGAACTTCTTTCGCTTTCTTTCGGGCGTTGGCAGCCCCGGCGTCGAGGATTTCCCGGACTTCTTTCGGTTTCGACGCCCATTCCGCGCGACGTTCTCTCGCCGGGCCGAAGACCTTTTCCGCCGCGTCGGCGACAAGTCCTTTAACCATGCCGTAGCCGAACCCGCCTTTGGCGTAGATTTCCCGAAGTTCTGCGATTCCCTGCTCGTCGCCGAAAAGCTGGTACAGCTGGAACAGCGGGCATTCGTCCGGATTCTTCGGCTCTTCCATGGGTCGAGAGTCCGTTTGAATACGCATGATCTTCTTTCGCAGCTGCTTTTGCTCTTCAAAGACCTGAATCGTGTTGTTGTAACTCTTGGACATCTTCTGACCGTCCGTGCCGGGCACCTTGGCAGAGTTGTCCAAAACGTATCCTTTCGGCAGAACGAACGTTTCGCCAAAGAGATGGTTGAATCGGGCGGCGACGTCGCGCGCGACTTCTATATGCTGAAGCTGATCTTCCCCGACCGGGACCAGATCCGAGTCGTAGATGATAATATCCGCCGCCATCAAAATCGGGTAGTTGAACAAGCCCGCGTCGGCGGTCAGACCGTTCGCTTTCTTTTCCTTATAGGCGTGACAGCGTTCCAGCAGACCCATCGGCGTAACCGTCAGCAGAAGCCAGCACAGCTGGGACACTTCCGGGACTTCGGACTGAACGAACAGCGTCGCCTTGTTGGGATCCAGCCCCAAGGCGAGGAAGTCCAGAACGACGCCCAGCGTGTTCTCTTCCAGAACCGCTTTGTCGCGAATGGTCGTTAAAGCGTGAAGGTTCGCAACGAAATAGTACGCCTGATCGGGCGTGGACTGTAAATTAATAAACTGGCGAATTGCGCCAAAATAGTTGCCCCAATGTATCTTGCCGGTCGGCTGAATTCCTGATAAAACGCGCATGATTGATATGTATAAGAAACGTCAGGCGGGATTGTTTAATGTAACACAGCGAGGAATCCGTCTGAATTCCTCGCCGTTGATTCCAACTTCGTGAAAAAACGAAAACTAAATCAACAGGTCAGCGATGTAAAAACTGCCGTAGGTGTGAACGCGGTCTTTTTCGTGCAGTTCCGCCGCCCATTCCGGATAGTACTTGAGAAGCTCGCCCATCTTGACGGCTTTGCCGTCTCGAGTAACGTTGATCTGATCGACGTAATCCGTTCTCAGACCGCCGCTGCGCCACAGAATTCGCGTTTGACCGGGAACGGCGCGCTGAAGAATCGCTTCCCATTCGGAATCCAGCCACGCCGGGTTAAACGACGCCATCCAGTCCATGTGGTCAAGGAGAATAAAGCGGCTGATTTCGACTTCATCGTGATCCCGGAGGAACTGCTCGACGGATTGCGTATAGGTTGTAACCTTGTCGGCAAGACCGTTTTTCAACGCTTCAAAGTTTTCTTTTTTGAGGTAGTTTGGACAGCATTCAGGAGAATAATGTCCGTTGATGTAAACCTGCCAGAAGTAGTTTTCCTTGAACGGGAGTTTCGTCATAACGGCTTCAATGCAGTCTTCCGTAAACTTGACGATTCCGCCTTCGTACTGGCTTTCCACCTGGTATCGCTGCGCGCGGGGAACGCCCAGCATCGCCAAGGTTGTGTCGCGGTTCATGAACGCCTTCATCATTCCGCTCCAGAACTTGTCTTTCAAGCCCTTGTTGAAATAAATTTCCTGCTGCTGCTCAATCGTTTCCGCCTGCTCCAGCTCGTCAATCAGCGGACGAACCTTGATGATGTTGTCAATATAGAATTTAATCATCTGCGCGAACTGTCCGGACGTGCCGCGGAAATAGTACGGCTTTTTCTTTTTGAGGAAGTATTTTTTCTTTTTGTCCCAGAATTTCACCGACTCCATCGGCAGCATGGGACGCAAAACGTCGTGATAGATTTCCCTGAATTTGGGGTGGTGCCCCAAACCAAAGATCTTCCAGAAGTCGTCGTAGTCAAGCGCTTTGATACACGCTTTTTTCAGTTCGAGGACGGCGTTCTGACGGAAGTTCATGTCAACTGCGTAAACGTGGTTGGCGCCGCCGAGAACGTAATCCAGAGAATTGCAGCCGGCGCTGGTAATTACCATGACGTTGTCCGTCGGCTTGAGTTCCAGCGCGACCAGGTCTAACCGGGGGTCTTCCCAGCACGTATTGTAAACGAGGTTGTTGCCGTGTACGTAACTAAAAATTTTGCCGCTAAGCCATTCGGAAATAGACATTGATTTTTGATTTTGTTAAAGTGGATAATAATGTCGCCGCGTCTGAGGTTTGAGAAGAACGCCGCTCAAGCCGTCAGCCAGACGCAAACATATTTGTTAATATAAAACTCCAATATTATATATACGTATTGTACCTTTTATTGGTTTTTTGACAATCCCCCCGGTTTTTTTCCGTCAGTCTCTTGCAAACAGACGCTTTCTGTGTTATAATATAAATATTAACAAGAGAAACAGTTTATTGAACTCCTTTTTATCCCTTTGACGATATTATGATACGCGTAACCTGCTCCAAGTGCAATGCCAGATTGAAGTTACCAGACGAAATCATCGGCAGAAAATTCCGTTGCCCCCGCTGTAAAGCGGTTATGACCGCTCCGATTGACCTGGAAGGACCAGACGAAGACGAGGCGCCTGAAACCGAATCCGACAGCGAATCCCTCGACGTCTCGACGGACGCCGCTCCCGCCGAGGATCAAGGAATTGCCGCAACTCCCCGACTGGGCAAGTTCAACCCGTCCGCCGTCTATTTTCTTGTCGGGGCGGAAAACCTCGTCGGACAATGGAAGCTGGAAACCGGCTGGCAGGTCAAGGGAACTCAGGGACTTCTCCCCGCCAAGACAAACGCTCAGCTCATCCCGGCGTCCGGCAAGTTTTTGCTGGTTGAAGCTCTTTGCGAATTGACGGAGCAGGGGAAGAAGCTCAAAAAGCTGACCATCTACAAACTTGGTCCGTCCGACGCCGCCAAACGCATTTCCGGCGAACCGACCGCGATTCTGGCTCTTATTACCGGGTACGGAACCCTGACCAAAAACCAGAAAAACGCCGTCCTGGCGGCAATTAAAAACGTGTTCATGAGAGAAATCTGGGGCGGAGCAGAGAAAATCCGGGAATACCTCCTGGGCTTCGACTCGCACACGTCAACGATTGAAGAAGAATAGCTTTCAAATTAGCAATTTGCAATGAGCAATTTGCAATTACGCAAGCGCAGGTCTAAGGTTATGTGCAAGTCAGCCCGCACACGGATTTTACGGATTAGACGGATTCACACCGATTGGTTTACGACGTTCTTACTTTATTTTCTCCCCTTACTAAAGTTTTTTGGAAAGGGGAGTTTGAGGGGAAGAACCTTTTTTTCAAAAAAGGGCGGCGAGGCGCCGCTCCCGATCCGCGTTGCCGCGCGCCTGCCAATATCCGCTCCCGTTGGTCGCTTGCGTTAACCGTCGGACGTGTTCATACCCAAAACGACGAAGCCGAAAACCTCCCTTGGATGGACTCCGTCCCCGGAGTCCTTCTTGACGGCTGCGCCGTCAAAGAAAAGCGGAAGCCTCCAAAAATCTTCTGAACGTGGAAAGCTCCTCCGTCCCGCTGGTTCGCGGACGTGTCGTCCGCCGAAGCCCCTCCGCCCCGCTGAATCCCAGGTGAAATCCTTGAAAATGCGTTAAATATCTTCCTCTGCTCCCAATAATCGCATAAAAGCTTCTTCATCAATGATTTCAAAAGATGGATCGCTTTCTGCTCTTAAGAGCGCTTTTTTCAATTTGGCGGTATATTTGCCTTCTTTGAAATCTGCCATCCTGTCATATCCAACAACCAGAATTTGAGTATCTTTAAGAACTCCGTCATCGGCGCGACCGCCCAACGATTCTATTAAACATTCAACCTGATCTCTTGTCATACTTCTTAACTTTCCTGTAACGGCGATTGACGTCCCTTCCAGCTGGTTCTCTGACGCTATCGAATCCAGATTAAAATGGATGTAATTCTCATCCTCAGAGATTCTTCTACGCCCGCCATTGGGAATAAAGCTTTCTTTCGTCCGCAAGAACTTCGCAAACCCATCTTCGCCTAATTTATTATAAGCGTCGTTGACGATATAAACGACAACTCGAGCGTCTTCCAATGCGTTGTGATGATTAAACGCTATGCCGAGATGTCTGGCTATATTATTGAGTTTGTAATTACTGAGTTCGTATATCTTTTCCGCCATTTTTCTGGAACAGCCCCATAAATTGTCTGGCAGCTCCAGCCCGTAATGATTTAACGTTTTGACCAAGAAGCTGCGATCTGCTGACGCTGCGTTATGGGCAACGATTGGCAAATCGCCAATAAAGTCTTTGATTCTGTTCCAATGCTCCGGGAATTCTCCTTTGTCGGTTACCATATCGATGGTAATCCCATGTATCGACGACAGGAAAGGGTCTATCCACCCATCTGGCGGATAGACGAGCGAATATAACGAGTCAACAATTTCAGCGTTATGGACTTTCAATATTCCATAGGACAATATAAACTGTTTGTAGGTCGCAGTTTCGAAATCGATTGCAATATAATCCATAGAGCCTCCTGAAAAACCTAAAAAGTTTCTGTATATTTGTCAGAAAAATTGCTATAAAATAAGTTGAGGGCGTCGGATTGAACCCGATACCCTCGTTATAAAAGCGAATTGCTGATAAATGTCGTTCAGAAACGACAAAAACGGCGCGGAAAACCGCGCCAGCGAATCTGAGGGTGTCGGGGCTCGAACCCGAGACCTAAGCATTAAAAGTGCTTTGCTCTACCAACTGAGCTACACCCCCATCACTTCCGTGAAAATGGAGAATCACAAAAAGTAAATACATTATAGCTAAAATTTAGAATTTACAAGGGGGGGCTGAATCGCTAAACGGTCAAAAAATTAAAATGTATATCAAAATGTCTATCAAAAGGGAAAAAAGAACAGCGCTTCTGTCAATTTAAATTCTGTCAAATTAATTATAGCCCGCAATCGGTATAATCCGAATAACTTATCTAAAAGCGTCAATGGCGTTCACTTTTTCTGTTTTTTTACCCTAAATTACGGGTACTACTTGCTATACGCTCAATTTTATGTTAAAATATATAGTATTATAGATTGCACGCTTCGAGTTACTCGCCGTTGGGAAACGACGTTCCGAGCTATGTACTTTGTTTTAAAAGCAGTCTGATATAATTATTGAATTGTACATTATTTAGAATTAAGATCCATGAACGAGCCTGAGAACGCAACGGACCCCGCCGCGCTTTCGGATGATTCGACGACAGACCCCTCTGCCGCTGACAAATCGTCTGAACCGAAAGTTCAAGACAAGTTGTTATCGCTATACAAGCCTATTCAAGACGCTCTGGCAGAAACGGAACGCCAAATCAAACGCGAGCTGTCCAGTAAGGAACCCAAGTTTGAAGAGTTCTTTTCTCAATGCCGACATCTGACAGGAAAGCGAATGCGTCCCGCCCTGACGCTGCTGTGCGCTCAGGTTTGCGGAGGGATTGTTCCGCAGCACATTACCTGCGCCACCGTCATGGAGCTGATTCATACAGCGTCTTTGGTCCACGACGACGTTCTGGACGAGGCTAAGCTGCGGCGTCATGAAGACACCATCAACGCCCGGTGGGATAACGAGAAGTCTGTCCTGTTCGGCGATTTGATCGTCTCCAAAGCCATGAAGCTGGCGGCGTCGCTGGAAAGCATTCCGGCGTTCTATCTCATTGCCGACACCAGCGAGAAACTGTGCGTGGGCGAAATGCATCAGGAAGTCAATCGCGGCAAAATCGACCTTGACGAAGCGCTGTATTATAAAATAATTGAAGGGAAGACCGCGGCTCTGATAGAATGTGCGTGTCGGCTGGGCGCGATGTTCGCTGGGGCGGCGCAGGAAACCGTTGACCGCATGGGGAGCTTTGGACTTCATTTAGGAACCGCATTTCAGATTATCGACGATTTGCTGGACGTCTCCGGCAACGAAAAAACTGTCGGCAAGACGTTGGGGCAAGACCTCAAAAAGCAGAAGTCGACTTTGGCGATTATTTACGCCTTGCAGTGCGTTTCAGAACAAAAGCGAATCGAGACGGTTTCGACAATTCAGGATTCCGAAAATCCGTCAGCGGAATTGATGCCGTGGCTGAAGCGAACCAACGCGCTGGAGTTCGCTCGAAAGGCGGCGGAAAATCAAATCGCTCTGGCTTTAGAAGAACTGGAAAAGATTGACTGTCCGGAAACCGGGTCGGAATCGCTGGAGTCGCTGAAAAATCTGGCTCAGTTTGTTCTGACGCGAAAGTTTTGACCGCCTTTAATATCGCCTGACCTTGGCGCATAGAGCGTCGCAACTCATAACATCAATATGGAAATTATCAAAACAAAAGCATACGCTCGCGCCGGTTTGCTGGGAAACCCGTCTGACGGCTATAACGGCAAGACGATTTCCGTCTGCATTCCGCAGTATTACGCTCAGGTAACGCTGTACGAATGGGAACAGGTGGAGATCGTTCCCTGTCTGGAAGACCAGAGCCAGTTTGAGTCCGTCGGCGACCTGGTTCACGACGTCGTTCTGCACGGGTACTACGGCGGCGTTCGTCTGATTAAAGCGTCTATTAAACGGTTTGTCGAATACTGTCACGCTAAAGGCGAGACGCTGCATAATCGCAACTTCTCGATTCGTTACGAAACCAAAATCCCGCGACAGGTCGGCATGGCGGGTTCCAGCGCCATTATCACCGCAACCATGCGGGCGCTGATGAAGTTCTACAATGTAGACATCCCGCCGTATCTGCTGGCGTCTTTGGTTCTGTCGGTCGAGATGCAAGAGCTTCACATTACCGCCGGGCTGCAGGACCGCGTCATTCAGGCGTACGAGGGCATGGTCTACATGGACTTTGACAAAAAGAAGATGAAAACCATCGACGGACTGACCTACGGCGCGTATAAACGCATGACAATCCCGGATGACCTTCCGCTGTACGTCGCGTTCAAGGCGGACGTCAGCGAGCCGACCGAGATTTTCCACAACAACCTCCGCGCCCGATTCGACATGGGAGAAACGGCTGTCGTCGACGCCATGAAGCGCTTCGCTCAAATCGCCTTTGACGGCAAACGGGCGCTGGAATCCCACGACTACAAAACGCTCAATCAACTCATCGACGCCAACTTTGATCTGCGCCGATCCATTTGCAAGCTTCCCGCCGGGCAAGTCGAAATGATCGAAGTCGCCCGCCAGTGCGGCGCGTCTGCCAAGTTCGCCGGGTCGGGCGGAGCCATCGTCGGACTTTATCAGAACCCCAAAATCCTGGCAGAGCTGAAAAAGCGGCTCGGTCAGCTGGGATGCTCGGTTGAAGTTATTGAGGGAGTAGGGAATAGGGAGTAGGCAGTAGTTTTTAAAGTCTTTTCCACGGTCTCGCTCCTTATGTTGAGTCTGCTAAGCGACCAACGGGAGCGTGTTTTGGCAAACGCGCGACAGCGCGGACTGGGAGCGGCGCCTCGCCGCCTCGCAACTTAAAATATCATGAACGAATCCAAACCATTTATCACAGAAGATTTCTTGCTTCAAACGCCGGCGGCGCAGCGTCTTTATCACGAATACGCTGAGAATCAGCCGATTATTGACTACCATTGTCATCTCGTTCCCGCTGAGGCGGCGAATAACATTCAGTACAGAAACATGACGCACATCTGGCTGGCGGGCGACCATTACAAATGGCGAGCCATGCGAACCGCCGGCATCGCGGAGCGTTACATAACCGGGAAGGGACCTGACGGGAACGCGTCCGACTGGGAGAAGTTTGAAAAATGGGCGGAGACGTACGTCAAGTGCCTTCGCAACCCGCTGTATCACTGGACGGCGCTGGAGCTGAACAACCCAT
>JAZUMX010000300.1:0-8588 GCA_045603865.1 Thermoguttaceae bacterium | reverse complement strand
ACGTACAGCGCGCCGCGGGTATTGACAATCGGGGAGAAACACGCGATTTTCACGTCGTCGCAGCGGCGCAGGCAGGAATTGAGAAAACAGGCGGAAAACAGCGCGTCAGCCATCGTGTAGGTGGAATTGATATCGTTTTTGTCAGCGGCATGAATGTCCATATAGGTGCGGCCGTGTCCGGGATGATGCCAGCCGCGAAGGTTCCATTCGTCAAAGGCGATGTGAACGCGCCCTCTTAGGCGAGCCTTTTCCAGCACGCCAATCGTACGGACGATGCTGTCTTCCGGGGATTTTGTTCTGAGCATGCAATCCATGTACGGGGAAGGATTGTTGTGATGAGCCAAGCCGTCCCAGTACCCGTGAATGGAAACGTAGTCCAGCATGTACCCGGCTTTTTCCAACAGAGGCAGCGTCCAGCTCTCGTTGGGCAGCGCAGCGGCAAAGAGTTTAATGTCGGGGTCGGTGTTGAGCATGAGTTTGCCGGATTCCCGGACGAAGTCGCCCCATTCGCCGACGGTTTTGGCGCCCATTTCGTGACGTCCCCAGTTCTCGTTGCCAACGCTCCAGTATTTGACGTTGAACGGCTCTTTGAACCCGTGCGCCTGACGAAGCCGACCGTATTCCCCAACGTTGAGGTTGCAGTACTCGACCCAGTCGCTCATCTCTTCCGGCGTTCCCGTCCCGGCGTTTGTGCAGATGTACGGTTCCGCCCCGATTTTTCGGCACCATTGAACGTACTCTGCGGTTCCGAACGTGTTGGGTTCCTCAACGTGCCAAGCCTTGTCCCAGGTTGGCTGACGGTTCGGTCCGACGCCCTTTTTCCAATGGTAGGCGGAAACAAAGCATCCACCGGGCCATCGAACGATCGGGACTTTGATTTCCCGCAGAGCCTCAATGACGTCTTTACGAAGCCCGATTTCATCGGAAAGGGGAGAGCCGGGATCAAAAATGCCGCCGTACACCTGACGATGAAAATGCTCGATGAAATGCCCGAAAATCATGGGATCGTACGTCTTCGGAGCGGAATCCCTAACGGCGGAAATGACGTTGGCTGTGAGATCCGGCGTTAAGTCCGTTTGACAGATGTAGTCGACTTTGATATGCGCCCAGTTGACTTTGCTTTTATTGTCGAAAATGACAATCTTGGCGGGTTTGCCCTGATATTGTGTAACATCCCAAAATCGGAGTTTGAGTCCTTCGTCGCCCTGACGCGGTACGTTGTACAAGCCGGTCTGCTCGGCGACCTTGTTCCCGTCCACGTAAAGAGCGATTCCGGTTTCGCCGGGGAAATTCCCGCCGCCGATTAAAAACGTGATGTACTTCCGTTCAATTTTGAATTCCGGAGACGTCAGCGTCCCGGTCGAGTTGTCGCTCTCGACGCTGGCAAGCGTATTGATCAGCTTTTGACCGTGAAAGCCGAAAACCGCGCCCATCCCGCCGGTATACAGAGCGTCTGAGCTGCGAATCTGAAACGCGTTTCCTTCAGCGCTCCAGCCGTCGAAATTGTCAGTCTCGAAATCCGCGATAACAATATCCGGACGATCCGCCGCGTTTTCTTCTGCGGCCAGATCGCAAACCCCAGCCGTTATCAAAACCAGCGCCAAGGCAAATATCGATAAAATCCTGTTCATGAGTTATTGCTCCTTTTAAAGTGAATAAACTACTCGTATCTAAACCGTTTACAGATCATTATAACCGATCGAAAAGCGTTTGTCAACATGTGCAGCGCAGCAGCACGAAGCGGAACCTCGCCGCCGAACCTACTTCAGCCTCAAATTCGTCAGTGAATTCGCTCGTACTTTATAAGTAAACGACGTTCCGGACGCTTTGAATTCCGACGTCGTCGGGACGACTTTGGTCGGCTCGTCGAGAGAGTTGCGATCCGTGTTCTTTTCGGACGTCAAAACGGTTTCTTCAACGGCGAAGTCCGTCTTGCCTGACCAGTTGTTCAGCTTGATTTGGACGTCAACCGGCTCGGTTTTCATATTGACGATTCTGATGAGCAGTTCCCCGGTTTTTGTGTTACGATGGGCGACTGTATACAGTGACGTTTTGTTTCCCGTACTGAACGGTTTCCAGAACGAGCCGCTGTCTGCCGGACTTTGTAAAAACAGTTTGCCGTTTTCAAAAGCGGCGAGCGAATTCTTCCCGACGCGAATCTCGTACTCGTACCAGACGCCGGTTTGATACGGCTGGTAATCCTCGGTTTTGACGTCCAGGAAATGTTTGACGCCGTCCACCCGCTGAATTACCGCGTCTTTTGTGTTTCCAAACCCGGCGCGATTGATCCAGGTGAAGTTTTGGCTGTCGAAGTAACTGAACCCGATAAGCAGCCCTTCTTCCCCGTCGAGTCGTCTTGCCTTGAATTTGAACGTATAGTCGCCGGAGAGCTTTAACCCCGGAACGACGACGCTGTTGGGCGTGGCGATTTCTTTTGTCAGCGGAGCGAAAAGCGCCTTTTCTTCGTCCGGAGAGAATTTGAACTCTTTGCCGCTGGCGTCTGTTACAACCAGGTCTTTGACTTCCGCTTTGGTGTTCCACGTCGCCAGAATGAGCGTCGGGACGCGTTCTTCCTGAGGCGTTACAGAAACGCTTGTCGGCAGGACGCGGTCGCCCTTTTGCAGAGCAAACATCTTCTGGACGTAATAGAAGGGCTGGCAGAACGTTCGGCGGTTGTCGAAGCCGATCATCTGGACTGTCCAGGTCGGGTCGCAGACGTTATGGAACCGCGGCGCGTACGACGCCATTGTAACAGCGTCGGCGTTGCGTTCCATGCCGATCATCATCGCGGCTTCGCCCAGCGCGTCGTTGAGACACCCGTTGTGTTTCATCTGCGAAACGCCGTATTCTCCGATGTATACCTTGCGTTTTTCGCGCGTCTCTGTATCGTAGCGATCGGGGATTATGGCAAGCCTTTCGGGAGTGTTATAAAAATGATCGTCTCGAATGTCAACGTCGGCGTCTTTGATTTCAATACAGGAGACGTAGAGCAAATCGGGATATTTCGCCTTGAGGACGGCGTGAAACGCCTTGTATCGGGGAATGTATTCTTTACCCCAGTTTTCGTTCCCGATTTCGACGTACTTGAGGTTGAACGGCTCCGGATGTCCAGCCGCAGCGCGCATGGCTCCGTATTTGCTTGTAACAGGTCCGACGGCGTATTCAATCGCGTTGAGAGCTTCGTCGATGTGGGGCTGAAGGTCTTCGACGGGAACCATGCCCCCGTCGCGGAACTCGCAAGCCATGCCGCAGGAGACGACCAGCATCGCCTCTGCGTTTACGTCTTCGCAGAACTGAAGGTACTCGTGCAGCCCCAGCCCCTGATTGGATCGGTATCCCCACAAACTCCAGCGCGACGGGCGCGTTTCCACGGGACCTAACGTCGTAGTCGGGATGTAACGGTTGGCTACCGTGCAGCCTTCGACAACGCACCCGCCGGGGAATCGGACGAATCCGGGCTTGAGGTCGCGGAACAGCTCGACGAGGTCTTTTCTCAGCCCGTTGGGGCGGTTATTAAACGTCGGCGGGAAGAGGGAGATTTCATCAATATAAACTTTCCCCGGCTTCGTAAAGACGAGTTCCAGTCGGGCGTCTGCTGTAACAGTCCCGGTAAAGACGTATTCGTATTTTGTCCACGCCGCCGACGCGACTTCAATCGTCGTCTCTCCCAGAACGGCGTTGTCCTTTCCGACCAGCCGAACGAGAATCGGCGTCTTTTGAGCCGATCGGGCGAACATCGAGAACTTGTACTGTTCCCCCTTGTTAATCGGGATTCCCCAGTAGCCGTCGTTGGAGAGAATCGCCTGACCTTTGGGCAGAACCGTCCCGACGGTAACGCAGGCGTAGGACGGGTTGTTTTCGTGAATCGGGTTCTCCGTTTCCAGCGTCAGGTACGCCTCGACGTCGTTGGCGGAAAACTCCCAGTTGGGGAACTTGTTTTCAGAACTGAACCCGACCGACCAGCCCTTGTTCGGTCCGACGGCTTTGCCGCCGCGAATGGCGGTTCCTTCCGGAAGACGATAATCTTCAAAACTGCGGTTTTCTATCAACTCCGCATAAAGTCCGCCGTCGCCGGAATGGTTGATTTCCTCAAAGAACAGCCCAAACATGCCTGGATTGAGCGGAACGCCTTGAGCGCCGGCGTCGACCGTAAGATTGACCGTCTGACCGATCGCCGCGCAAACGGAGAACGCCCAAACCAGCATAAAGCAAATAAACGTCTTTTTCATGGATTATCTCGATAAATATACAGTATTATTGAAGAATACAACGCCGCAGCAGTTGTACAATAATAATAGTATAACAGAGATTAATTTAATTGCAAGACGTGTTTATTTATCGACAAAATCCTGGATATTGTCCATCAGACGGCGCATGAACGATTCCAGCTGCCGAATCTCTTCAGGGGTAAACCCTTTGAGCATGACCCCCTCTGCCATTTTGCGGCATTCGAACAGTTCAGACTCCAGCGCCAGGCTCTTTTCCGTCAGTTCGATTATATTGCTCCGTCTGTCCTTCGGGTTGGTAACCCGCCGAATCATTCCCTTCTTTTCCAACAGGTTGAGCAGTCCTGTAACAGTCGGGTTCTTCAGACTGAACATCTCTTCCAGGTCCCGCTGCGTCGTCTCGACAGACCGGTGATCAAATAAATACGCAATAATCGAATGTTGAGAGCAAGTCAGATTCCATTTGCGAAAATCCCGATTCACCTTGCTGTCAAGCATGTTATTAAAGATTTTTATGTACTTTCCTACGTCAATTCCAATATCTTTCATGAGTTCTGCCTCTCTTTTATATAGTTACCTATATATAGCAAAACGGCGGAAATTGTCAAGAGGAGAAAGAGGAACCATAAACCTTACTCGTTCACAGCCGTCTTTTTCTCTCCCGCCAATTTCTGGGCGAGGTCTTTCGCGCCTTGAATGTCCAGTTTGCCGGATCCCAAAACCGGGACAGCGTCGACCTTATAGAACGCGTCGGCGGCGGGAATCCATATCGGCGGGACGTCGAGATTTCTCAGATCTTTGATAATGTCCATCGGATCGAATCCCTTCAGGTCGGAATACAGAACGATGAGCTTTTCGCCTTTGCGTTTGTCTTCAACGGAAGTAACGGAAACGCAAAGGGAATCGTCCGGTTTAAGACCGATAATTTCTCCAATCTTCTTTTCGACGCCTTCGTGCGGAACCATTTCGCCGCCGATTTTGGAGAATCGGCTTTGACGCCCGGTAATAAAGATGAACCCGTCTTCGTCCATGCGAGCCAGGTCGCCGGTGCAGTACCAGCCGTCAACGAGAACTTTCGCCGTCCGTTCCGGTTCGCCGTAGTATCCCAGCATGACGTTAGGACCCGAAACCCAAAGCATTCCGACTTCGTTTCTCGGCAGCGGTTTGCGCGTTTCGATATCGCGAATTTCTGCCGCCATTTCCGGCAGTGGGACGCCGATTGAGCCGTCTTTTTCTCGAACCGGCAGCCCTTCGGGAAGATGAGCGTTGGGGAAATAGTTGGAAATGATAACCGGCGAACATTCCGTACATCCAAACGCTTCCAACGGACGATAGCCGAACTTTTTCTCGAACGCGTCTTTGACTTCCGTCGGCATGCGTTCCGCGCCGACAAGCGGCATGGACATGTGAGCAAAGCACTCTGCGTCAATTTTACGGATAAACGCTCTGTAGAACGTGGGCGCGCCGATAATAACGGTAGCCTTGTACTTTTTTGCCAGCTTGCCGATTTCCGCGCAGTCCAGCGGGGAATAATGATACGCCGTCCGGAATTTGGTGCAGAGGGTTGCCCACATGTTGACGGTATACCCAAGCGTATGGAACAGCGGCAGCATTCCAATCACAATACTGCCTTCGTTGTTCATGTTTTGAGCGTCAATAAAGAGCGTGAAATCTTTGTAAATATTGTAGTGCGAGAGCATCACGCCTTTGGGAACGCCCGTCGACCCGGACGTAAAGACGACTGTTACCATGTCGTCCGACTTGATTTCGTTCAGCCCCAGCGCCTTTTCCATCATCCACAGGGGAGAGTACGCCAGCAGCGCGCCTTTGATTTTATCCATCAGGCTGATCTTGCCGATGACGTCTTCCAGATAAATAACTTCCGCGTCTAAATGTTCAAACTTCAGCCGTTCCATAACGCGACGGCTGGTAAGAACGTGCTTTATTCCCACCTTTTTAATGCACTCGTTCATGATCGTTTCTGAAACCGTGAAGTTCAGATTGACCGCGACGCGTTTGTCCGCCGTCAAGGCGAAGTTGACAATAACGCCTGGCAGCGAGGCGGGCAGAATAACCCCGACGAACTTTTCGTCCTTGCCGAGAATGGCGCGGCGAAGGAAGTTCCGCATTACCATCATATTAAGTATCACCTGACGCCCCGTCAATTCTTTTCCGGACGAGTCCGCCAGTTTCCAACCTTTGGCTTGAGCAAGGCACTGTCGAAGAGCAACAGATACGAGGTTCATATCAAATCTCCCTTTCTTATATCGGTATTCGTTTTATAATTCAAATCATGCCGACGGCGCATTTCAGCCGCGCCGTCTTACTATTCTCAACCTTTATCTACTCTCTATTATAGCGTATCGTTCGCCTTTTTCCAGAGTTCAGAACTGGAAATTACATATATTTTACAAAACTATTACATCGAGGAGAAATTAGCAATTGTCAATTAGCAATTATCAATTACGCAAGCGTTACTTGAAGATTTACCGTTGTACCAAGCTGCAAACCAAGACTCTTTTGTTAAAATAAAGAGACTGCGAACTATAAACAATTGCTAATTGCTAATTTCTAATTGCTAATTGTTCAAGCCCGCAGGCGAGAATAAAGATCGGCAACGAGGCGACGCCGAAAATTTCGATGCTTATCACCAACGCGGCAAACGGGCAGCGGACAACGCCGGAGAAGACGGCTATCATGCCGACCGCCGCGCCGACGGCTGGGTCCAGACCGACAACGCCCGCCAGCGTACAGCCCAACGTCGAGCCGATAAAGAACGCCGGGACAATCTGTCCGCCTTTGAATCCGACGCCCATCGCGATTACCGTCAAAGCCAGTTTCCAGAAAAAGGCTGTCGAGTCCGCCTGACCGTTAAACGCCCGGGCGATAACGTCCACGCCAAGTCCATTGTAGTCGTAAGTTCCCAGCTGGAAAGTAATTCCGACGATTACCGCCGACCCGAAGACAATCGTCCAAACTGGACGTTCAGACTTCTGACGCCATACCGTAACCGCGTCGATTCCCCGGCGCAGAGCTTCCGCGCAGACCAAGCCGACCAGAGCTATCAGCGCAACGCCGACAACAAGCGTCAGCGAGTATTCCGGAACGGTCAACGCGAATCGAATTGGGTGCAGTCCCAACGGTTGAACGGCGGCGTAAGCGACCAAAGAGCTTATCGTTGCCATCAAAAGCCGGGATCGGGAAAACGTTCGGGTCAGTTCGACCACGAAAACCGCTGCCGCAATCGGGGTTCCCAGCAACGGCGCGAACGCCCCCGCCATCCCGCACAGCACGATAAGTTCCGAGTCCTCTTTATTCAGATGGAACAGTCGCCCGGCGGTCGACCCGATGCCGCCGCCAATCATCAGCGATGCCCCTTCGCACCCGGCGGACGCGCCGAAAAGATGGGAAATAAACGTCGAAACCCAAATCAACGGCGACGCGGCTGAGGAAATCGGTTTGCCGGTCTGAACGGACTCCGTCATGACGGCAAACGCGTTGCGGGTATCGGTTTTGTACCGCTTATACAAAGACGCGATAATCCACCCGCCAAAGGGCAGCAGAAACAGCAAACCGGGATGAAGATGTCGAAAATCGTTCGCCCAGACGACGCTCAGCCGAAACAGCGCGCCAGCATACCCCGCAAAAGAGGCAAAAATAACGCCGATAAACAACAGCGTCAAAAACCGGCGCAGCGCCGCGCTGACTTTAGACGCGTACTCTCCCCAAAGGGACTGAATTCCATGGGAATTCCCCGCCTCTGGAAATCGCATCGGCTTATTTTCGCTGGACATAGGGCAATTAGCAATTGTCAATTAGCAATTAGCAATTGACGCAAAGCGCTCCACGATGGGGCTTGTCATTTATTATTAATAAAAATTTTTTCGGTACAGTATATCCATTTTATAAAATTTGACAATAGCCCCCGACGGCGGGCGGCGAGGCGGTCCTTAAATTGGGAGAGTTCAAAAGTTTCTTGCGAAGATAGATAAGCTGAGAATCGAAACCGCGTCTCGAAGAGACGCCATTTCTATAACCGTCGACTTTAGTCTACGGGTGGCGAAACGCTCAAATCTCCTTCCTAATCGAGTCTGTCCCTTTTTCTTTCTCTCCCGGCGCCTACGGCGCCGAGAGAGGATGAAAAAGGGTATTTGTCGTGTTTTTGTTTTGATGTTGTCTTTCTTCCCGGTGGTTGAAAACCGCCGGTTATAGAGATGTCGTCCCTGTCGGGACTAAAGCGGACTAACGTCCACTGTCGCTTCCATTCTGGTCAAATACCGCCGTATTGCGCCATAAAAAGAACAACCACATTGAACCCCGTCCAGAGTAATACAGGGATTAACAGAAGAAAAAGCGTCTGCC